>CAZXFO010000127.1:0-1656 GCA_964639745.1 uncultured Coxiellaceae bacterium
ATGCTGAAACCCAGCTCTATGCTGAAGATGAAATTTCTACCCAAACGTATTCTGATAATAATCTTCCTAATGAAGAAGGCGATGATTTTTCATACTATTCAGAAAACTCACCTGCTGAAACTTATACAGAAATTTAATCTCTATAATTGACACTAGGCTAATTGTTGCCCTAATATCGAGAAGTATCAAATGGATCAATTTTAAAAAGGACCTTCTCATGTCTTTGATTTCTATCGTTATCGTGCTGATTATTGTCGGTTTTCTGCTTTGGCTAGTGAATACTTATGTTCCTATGGCAGGATCAATCAAAACTATTCTCAATGCAGTAGTAGTCATTTGTGTCATTTTATGGCTATTGTCAGCTTTTGGAATCATCAGCGGATTTAACTTGAAAACTTAAGTGAATGACTTCGTTCTCTGGATAACAGTTTTCACTGGCATGACAGTGAACGGAGTCATGAATTCACTTTCTATTGACAAATCCCTCAACCATCCGGAAAATCCCGCTCTCAATTCGGCTTGGAGGCTGTCATGACCCCTGGAACAAAATTTCGTTCTGCGCTTCAGCAAGAAAAACCATTACAAATTGTTGGCACTATAAATGCTTATTCTGCTTTACTCGCTCAACAGGCAGGTTATAAAGCCATTTATCTTTCAGGGGCTGGCGTTGCTAATGCTTCTTATGGCTTGCCAGATTTAGGCATGACGACCCTCAATGATGTATTAACAGATGCAAACCGCATTACTAGCAGGGTCGATTTACCCTTGCTCGTAGATATTGATACAGGATTTGGCGGTGCATTCAATATCGCTCGCACAATCCGTGAAATGATAAAAGCTGGGGTTGCAGCAGTTCATTTAGAAGATCAAGTTCTGGCAAAACGATGCGGCCATCGTCCACAAAAAAAAATTGTCAGTACCCATGAAATGGTGGATAGGATTAAAACAGCAGTCGATGCTAGAACAGATTCAACCTTTGTCATTATGGCAAGGACGGATGCTCTTGCTGCGGAAGGATTAACTGCCAGCATAGAACGAATTATGCGATACGTTGAAGCCGGCGCTGATATGATATTCTTTGAGGGAGTTCGCGAACTTTCTCAATATGAAGAACTCACTAAAACCTGCAAAGCCCCTGTGCTTGCCAACATCACTGAATTTGGTGTTACACCGCTATTCACTAAAGAACAATTAACGAATGCAGGTGTTAGCTTAATCCTTTATCCGCTCAGTGCGTTTAGAGCAATGAGTTTAGCCGCTTTAAATGTATATCAAACAATTCGTGCACAAGGTACACAAAGATACTTACTGGATGAAATGCAAACACGGGAACAGTTATATGATGTGTTAAACTATCACGCTTATGAAAAAAAATTGGATGAACTATTTGCTAAAGGAAACAATGAATGAATAAAAAAACTGGAGGGTTAGCCGGGATTGTTGTTGGTGATTCGGCAATTTGTACGGTAGGTAAAGAAGGGATGGGCTTAAATTATCGAGGCTATTCTATACATGATCTCGCAGATAAAGCTACATTTGAAGAAACTGCACACCTTTTAATTCATGGTACGCTTCCCAGCAAAACAGAATTGCAAGCTTACCAAGAAAAATTAATGTTATTACGAGAACTACCTGCTCCTTTAAAAACTGTTTTAG
>CAZXFO010000128.1:0-2604 GCA_964639745.1 uncultured Coxiellaceae bacterium
AGCGGCTGTAAACAAGATACATACCTAAATAAAGACCTAAAGGTAAGAGCAATACTAACAAATAGGGAATTTCAAAACCGAGCAAAGGTAACAAGATGTTGGAAGCAATTTTGCCAGAAGCAGCATAGCCCAAATAACGTATGGTCTGCTGGCTTATGAAAATCAACATCAAAACCAGCGTCACCGCAAATAGGGTCAACAGTATTTCTTTGTTTAAGTAACGCCGAATAATCAAATTTCTTTCCCCATAGCGAAGAGCAGCTATTCCCTCCCACCCCTCTCTCTTGTAATATAAACCCTCGATTATACAAAATATTGCTTACAGATACGATAAAAATGCCAACTATAGACTTCTACATGATTCCTGCTCAAGGTGATCAAGCACGGCTGTTGTTTGCTTGCCGGTTACTTGAAAAAGCCTTTCAGCAACAACACCAAATTTATGTCCACCTAGGCGACCTCAGTCAAGCCCAAATTTTAGACAATCTGCTTTGGACGTTTAAAGATGATAGTTTTATCCCCCATCAGATTTATACTGAAAATCAAGCCCACAGCTCACCGATACTGATAGGGCATGCTAAGTCAGCTCCACATCACGATATCTTACTTAATTTAGACAATGAAATTCCTTCCTTTCATGGAGAATTTAATCGGATACTTGAAATAACCATCAATGAAGCAGCCGCTCAAGAAATTGCACAAAAACATCGTGTTTTTTATGAAGAAAAAGGCTATAAAATTACCTCGCACCAATTAACTAAGTAAGAGAGCAACCATGGATAAAGTTTACAACCCGCACGCCATTGAACAACGTTGGTATTCCACATGGGAAGAAAAGGCCTATTTTTCTCCTTCTGGCAAGGGTAAATCATATTGCATTATGCTGCCGCCCCCCAACGTAACAGGCAGTTTGCATATGGGCCATGGTTTCCAAGGCACTTTAATGGATATTTTAGCTCGTTATCATCGTATGCAAGGCGATAATGTACTTTGGCAACCGGGAACCGATCACGCCGGTATTGCAACGCAAATGGTCGTTGAGCGCCTCCTAATGGCTGAAAACAAAACCCGTCATGATTTAGGACGAGAAGCTTTTATCAAAAAAACCTGGGAATGGAAAAAAGAGTCTGGCGGTAATATTACCCGCCAATTTCGCCGCTTAGGCACATCATTAGACTGGCAACGAGAAAAATTCACTCTGGATGATGATTTATCGAAAACTGTACAAGAGGCTTTTATTCGTCTTTACGATGAAGGGTTAATCTATAAAGGCAAGCGCCTCGTTAATTGGGATCCGGCCTTGCTTACAGCGATATCCGATCTAGAAGTAATCAGCCAGGAAGAAGAAGGCAAGCTATGGCATATTCGTTATCTTCTTGAAGAAGGTGCAGGCCATGTTGTGGTTGCCACCACTCGCCCCGAAACCTTATTTGGTGACGTTGCAGTCGCTGTTCATCCCGATGATGAACGTTACAAGCATCTTATTGGTAAAAACGTTCGATTACCATTAACAGACCGCACTATACCAGTTATTGCTGATCACTACGTTGATCCCTCTTTTGGTACAGGTTGCCTTAAGATTACCCCAGCCCATGACTTTAACGACTATAATGTTGGCTCGCAGCATCAGCTTGAGCCTATCAATATATTCACACCTGAAGCTCATCTTAATAAAAACGTTCCAACAGCCTATCAAGGCTTAGAACGCTTTGCTGCTCGCGCCCGTGTCATTGAAGATTTAGAAGGCCAAGATTTAATTGAAAAAATTGAAAAACATACCCTTAAAGTACCACGTGGTGAAAAAAGCGGCGTGGTCATTGAACCTTATTTGACCGAGCAGTGGTTTTTAAAAATGAAGCCGCTAGCAGAACCAGCCATTAAAGCTGTTAATGAAGGTAAAATCCGCTTTATCCCAGAAAACTGGGATAAAACTTATTTCCAATGGATGAACAATATCGAAGATTGGTGCATTAGTCGCCAGCTGTGGTGGGGACATCGCATTCCTGTTTGGTATGATGAAGAAGGCAAAACTTACGCTGGCCACAGCGAGCAAGATGTGCGAGCACGCTATAATCTTAAGCCTGAATTAAAATTAACCCAAGACCAAGATGTATTAGATACCTGGTTTTCTTCTGCTCTTTGGCCTTTCTCCACTTTAGGCTGGCCAGAAAGAACTAAAGAATTATCGATGTTCTTTCCAACCCAAGTCCTAGTTACAGGCTTTGACATCATTTTCTTCTGGGTAGCCCGAATGATTATGATGAGCTTAAAATTTACCGGTCAAATTCCTTTCCAAGATATTTATATTACTGGCTTAATTCGCGATGCTGAAGGCCAAAAAATGTCTAAGTCGAAAGGCAATGTATTAGACCCTATCGATCTCATTGTCGGTATTTCATTAGACGATTTAGTCGCCAAAAGAACCTATGGTTTAATGCAGCTTTCAATGAAAGAAAAAATCGAGAAAGCAACACGAAAACATTTCCCGCAAGGCATCACCTCTTACGGCACAGATGCTTTACGTATGACGTTCTCATCTCTAGCATCTTACACGCGAGAAATTCGTTTTGATTTAGGCAGACTTGAAGGCTATCGTAATTTTTG
>CAZXFO010000129.1:0-4739 GCA_964639745.1 uncultured Coxiellaceae bacterium
CTAAGATTAACTTTTTTAAATCACGAGCTGTTTTATTCCGTAAAATTTTGGGAGCAACCATTATCTTTAACGTGCTCTTTTTTGCTTTAAATGGAGGAATAATCCCTACAGCCCTTGCCGCAACTAAAACTCAATTACAAGACGCCATTAAAGAACCTTATCCGGCACCTTCTTTAATCGATATTTCGGCCTGGATTAATTCATCACCTTTAGAGCTCAGCAAATTGACCGGAAAAGTCGTTTTAATAGATTTCTGGACCTATACCTGCCCACATTGCGTTAGCACGGTACCTTACGTCAATGAATGGTTCAAAAAATATGGCGACAAAGGCCTGGTTGTTATTGGCATTCATGGCCCTTCGTATGAATACCAACAGTCAAAAGAGAATGTTGAAGAAGCTGTGAAAAAGTTAGATATTCATTTTCCAGTAGCATTAGATAACCACTTCTTAACTTGGGATAAATACGGCAATCTTTATTGGCCCACATTTTATTTAATCGATAAGCAAGGAAAGGTAGTCTACACTCACACTGGTGAAGGTGATTATGATGTCATGGAAAACAATATCCGCTATTTACTCGAAATGTAATTAACCCAAGGAACCAACATGAAAAATACAACTGACACTCGTAATGGTCCAATAAAACTTTCGATTCTTGCTCTTCTTTATATCGGCACTTGCGGACTTTACTTCTTTTATTGGTATTATCAAACCACTAAAAAACTATATGCTCACAATCAAGTTCCTACTCCTGCAGGTTGGCGTACTGCAGGCCTTTTAGTGCCAATCTTAAATATTTACCTACTGTGGGCTTTATTTCGCGATATCAAGAAATATGCCAATAGTGCTGGAATATATTCTTTAGAGTTTCCCGGGCTTCTAACTATTGCATTTATGGTAGCATCAGCCCTCTATAGACTGCCCAATCTATTTTCATTTTTAGGCTTTTTATCTGTTGCTCCAATCATTTGGGCACAATACACCCTTAATCAATATTGGGCAAAGGTAAAGCCAAATTTGTCGGAGAAAAAGCGCTTGAGTGAAGTTGAGATTATAGCTTGCTTAGCGGGATCTGCACTGCTTATAGCTGCTTTTACAGGCGCAGGCTTAAAAACAAATACTACATCAAGCTTGCCTACACCAACTTCCGACAGCCACCAGGCTTAAAAGCACACTTACTAATGCGCTTTACATTAACAATTGTTGTAAAGTGCATTAATGCAACTAGCAAAATAAAGTTAAAAAATTCTTCAATAGTTGATGCCCGCCTACCGTTAACACAGATTCCGGATGGAATTGCACACCATAGACTGGATAATCTTTATGTTTAATTGCCATTATTTCTCTGTTCTCACATTGAGCCGTGATGAGCAGACTATTAGGCCATTGTTCTTCATTAATTACTAGAGAATGATAACGTCCCACTACTAAGGGATTAGGCAAACCTAAAAATAAATCTTGGCCATCATGACTAATTGAAGAAGATTTTCCATGCATGGGCTGCTTAGCTCGCACTACTTTTGCCCCATAAGCCTGACCAATGGCTTGATGTCCTAAACAAATACCTAAAATAGGTATTTGTTTACCTAAATTAGTAATCAGATCTAGTGAAATACCAGCTTCATCTGGGGTACACGGTCCAGGTGAAATTATAATATGACTAGGCGCAAGCTTTTTAATTTCTGTTACAGTAATGGCATCATTGCGAACAACTCTTTTCTCAAACCCTAGCTCGCTTACATAACGAGCCAGGTTATAAACAAAAGAATCGTAGTTATCAATTAAAAGGATCATAGCTTGTACCTAAAGCGTTTATCAAAGCTTTAGCTTTCGCTAAGACTTCCTCATGCTCTCCAGCTGGAATCGAATCAGCAACCACTGCTCCGCCCGCCTGGAATGTCAGCTTATTTTCTTTTACGCAAAAAGTTCGAATCGTGATAGAGGTGTCCATAGCGCCGTCAAAGCCAATATAACCAATACAGCCACAATAAGGACCTCGCTGTGTAGGTTCTAGCTCAGCAATAATTTCCATTGCTCTTATTTTTGGCGCACCTGTTATTGAGCCGCCTGGGAAGAGAGCTTTCAATGCATCAACCGCCTTCAGCTCAGAGTTCAGAGTACCCTCAACAACAGATACTAAATGATGAACTGTTGCATAACTTTCTAAGGCACATAGCTGCTTAACCTTAACGGAGAAATCTTCACAAACACGCGACAAATCATTACGAAGCAAATCAACAATCATTATATTTTCAGCACGATCTTTTTCGCTAAGCAGCAATTCTTGTCTTAAAGCCATATCCTCTGCCATTGTTTTTCCTCGCGGGCGCGTACCTTTGATTGGCCTTGTTTCTAGCTTACCCTGAGATAATTTTACAAAACGCTCAGGCGATGCCGATATAATCGTAACTGGAGGAAAAT
Source organism: uncultured Coxiellaceae bacterium (assembly GCA_964639745.1). Lineage (GTDB taxonomy): Bacteria > Pseudomonadota > Gammaproteobacteria > DSM-16500 > DSM-16500 > JABDGC01. The sequence goes on from CAZXFO010000129.1 coordinate 2,424, forward strand.
GCATATATGAAGCAAACGGAGCACTATTAATATTTCTCAATTTAAGATACAACTCAAATAAGTCACAACTGTCTGGCAAAATGGCTTGGAAACGCTTTGAGAGATTCACCTCAAAAATGTCACCGGCCAATATATATTCTTTAGCTCTATCGACCAGTGCTTCATAATCAGTTGAAGCGATAGTGGTAGTGATAGTTAAAGAATTTGGCCATTCAGATTTAAAACGTGTTGACTGCTTCTTTAAGTGTTCAACAACATCTAGCAGACGCTTTTCTGCTCTTTGTTTTTTTTCTTCTTCGCGCAAACAAGGAAACCCGCTGGAAAATATCCAGGCTTGCTGCTTTAGCTTATCGAAAGCTAACACAAGATCATAAAATCCGACGACCATATCGTCAAATTTCATATCATCATGTATGGCTAAAGGTATTTTTTCTAAATGCTGGCTTGACTCATAGCTCCAATAACCTACAGCTCCACCTTGGAAAGGAGGAAGACCTTGGATGCTATCTTGCCTAAACTGTTCCAATGCCGAAGCTAGAGAACTCCAAGGATCTCCTTGCTCTTCTTGTTCATTACTTACAACAAAACCATTTTTATTACTGAGAATCAAAAATGGTTCAAAACCAATAAAACTATAACGGCCGCAACCTTCCCTTAATTCAGCACTATCTAATAAAAAAGAACCTGGAAGATGCTTAAAATGATAAAAAACCTCTGCAGGCTCTTTATAAGCAATTTCTTGAACAAGCGGACCCTTCATATTGGAACTATATCCTACAAAAAGTTCAATTATTATTCAAGTTGTTACACAAAGCAACGAAATAGGAGTAGAATAGCTCGAATAGACATTCAAAAGAGGGGGATTTATGAAAACTCTTAAACAATGGCTATCTTGGTTTCTCGATAAACCGTCTGTTGATATTGTTGATGAAACCTCTAAAGAATCATTTCCTGCTAGTGATCCACCTGCATGGGCTGCTTCAGACCATGAAGATAATCTCAATGAAACTCTAAAAGCGGATCCTTTATTCATTTTAAGAGCTGAACACCAGCTCATTATGAAAATTGTTTATAAGATACATGATCAAATCGTTAGGCTAGAGCAAAACCAACCTCTTAAGCTAGATAGTCTACAAAAGATCATTGTCTTTATGCACCGTTTTGTAGACAAATGCCATCACCAAAAAGAAGAGGAATATTTTTTTCCTACTTTGGAAAAATGTGGCGCGCCCATTGCCGACATTGCGCTCGATGATTTTAAAAAAGATCATGAGCTAGGCCTAACTTTGGTAGATATTATAGAAAAATATGCTCCCTTATATGCCAAAAAAGAGCCTGGTTCTCGAGAAAAATTAATCGAAGCAATGACCCAACTAAAAGATATTTATATTCGGCACACGCTCAAAGAAGAAAATTTCATTTTTCCTCTTGCTGAGAAATATCTTTCTAAAGCTGAGCAAAAATATTTATTTGACCAATTCGAGAAGATTGACGCTCAAGCACATGCCTAAATAGCACACATGACAGAAGGCTCCCTTTCATATATTATTTCGTTAATGGATTGGGAGCTTAAGTATGAACTTTAGGAACGTCATAGCGGTTTTTTTTATCACTTCTCTATTTACTCTTACAACTTATGCTGAAAATATAGCCCAGTCGACCCTATCAGCAGCTCAAGACACAGCAATTACCACTTATCTTTATGCCAAACTTGCTGCAAAACCCAATTTAGCACGCGCAAATATCGACATTAGCACCCATCAAGGCACTGTTATTCTTAATGGCATTGTTAATAATAAAGCTGAGCTTCAAGAATTAATTGAATTAGCACAATCAACTTCAGGCGTAAAAAACATTAATTCTTCTAGCATGATTGTTGGGGAAGAGGGAAAATCTTTAGTCATTAATACCCAATCCAATCCATCCAATAATTACATTTTTATCAGCCAATCAAGCCTGCCTAAACCAACCCATCGAGCTGTTAACGCCAACAACCATGACCCATTGCTCACTTTCCGGGTGGCTAAGTATACTCCGCTTCCCCACCACAGAACTGAGAACTCCAACAAAAGTAAATCGCCTCAAATAAGCAGTTATCGTAGTTTATCCAAAATTAAATCTACTTATCCTCATACAAGGCATCATATTGCATCGCATTCTCATAAATTTAAAACTAGATTAGCACGACACAAAATCGCAAAAGGAGTGAGTGTAGCCGAGCATAATAGCCACCATAAAGCTAAAATTACCGCCCAGAGAACACATACCAGCAAGCCTATTACCAAAATAGCTAAAGTTCAGCCGGTCATAATGACA
>CAZXFO010000130.1:0-8159 GCA_964639745.1 uncultured Coxiellaceae bacterium
GGAAGGATTATGCGGTTTCTTACTTGTCGCATATGATTTTGCCACAATCAGAGCATAGCGATTATGTGGTCCGGGAAGAGTTCAGCCAGGTTTTATTTCAAAAGGCGCTTCAGCAATTTGAAAAGCGCTTTATTGATGATGTGCGTTTTCGAGATGTAGTAATTGATTTAGCTATCGGTCTTTTCCAAGGCAAAATTGGTGTTGGTACTTTAAGAAAAGACAGAACTTCGACTGGTTACATTTTTGCTTTGCACGACAATGCGCGGAATTTATTGCAAATTGATTTACAAAAAAGAGTAGTGGTATTCGATGGTAAGGTTGTTCAATATTTGCCTTTAAAGCTAATGCTTAAGCCGGAATACCAGGCGCTATTTAGTAATAAGCCTGTTCTAACTGAGGTTAGCGATGCAATGGAGGGTTGTGGGTGGGGTCGTGGTAAATGTTATGCATGGTCTTATGAGGATGAAGAAAAATTAAAAGCTCATTACCGAATTTTTGTTTCAGATGAAAAGTTTGAGTTGCAAAAGCTAATAGATAAAGCATGGTTTACGCTGCTAGCACCTTGCCAACAAATAGGTAAATCTTTAGGTTTTGATCGAGAAAGCTACGCTTTCAGTACGCCGCCTGCTTTATTTAATCAGGCTCATTATCTGGTGTGGATGAAGGATTCAGGGAATTATTTGATTTTTAATAAAAAGACTGAACAGGTTAATTATAAATGTAACAGTGGCCGCTTATTTAATAATCAGAACGAAGCGTTGCTATATCCATTAGTAAGCGCTCCCCGAGAATTACAACGCATAGAGTCTCTGGAGTTTATCGAGGGGCGCTATCATCGTAAAAAAAATTCGTGGTATCTGCCACGCTATGATCTCGCCTTTAGCCTTGAGAAAGATGTTGTGCAAACAGCTGATCAGCAATATATCTTGGAGTTGCCTTCTCATGATATTTTTGGTACAGGTGTAATTCTGCGTTCTCAAATGAAAGATCGTGACTCCCTTTATCTCATGCCTTTGCAACCTTATTATATGCCGGCTCAGAAAGGTAAAGGCGAAACAATTAATGGATTGAGCTATCTTCTCTCTCATGATCTAGCTAATGAATTAACGGTGTCATTTTTTAAAGATGAGTTTAAAGATAAATTGGGAAAGTCTCATCCTGGATGGGATTACTTGCATTCAGAACGTTATGTTACTTTTATCTTTAAAAATGATGAGCTCAAGGCTCGTTCTGGTGCTGATCAGATTTACTTGGCTTATCTTTATCTCATTCAAAATCATACTAAAAAGGCTTTTAGTCTTTTAAAACAAGCGAATTTACAAGGCAATAGTGAGGAAATGGAGAGGCTATGGTGGATTATCGCTAAGCTTCCAGTCAAAGGTAAAAAAATTGTCAACTCTGAAGTTGTCGCAGTGCAAATGCAGGCGCTCTATATGGCAATGACGATAAAAGAGCAGTTTTCTGCCGCATGCCATTTAGATAATATAGCTGAAAAAATAGATTCCAACACAAAGGAGTATCAACAAGCTCAATTAAATTTATTAACAGATTTTACTGAAGAGCTGGTTGAAAATTTCCAAAATTTATATGAAATCTATGATAATCGTCGCAATAATATTCCTAAAAAAATACGCCTACATAAAAGCCAAGAAAAATTTATGCTATCAGCAGCAAGTGCTGCAACAGCCGTGCTCAATGGGGTGGTGAGTGCACGTTATTTAGAGCAGTTTTCATCGAATAACGTGGATAAGTCGGTTATGTATTCTGTTTCACAAACATTAGTTGCTAGCCAATCGTTTAGGGGTTCATATGATTTGTTGGGTAGTAATGTGTATGAGTGTTTGCCGCTGCCATATACGGGTAATTGGGCTGATTCAGTTAGCGTGGTTCGTGCATTCAGTCAGCTTTCACCATGGGCTCCAGCTGCTACCTTAATGCAAAATCTCCCTTACTATTATACTTGGGCTAAAGATAATCTAAATTCAAATAACCGCTATCAGCAAAAAATCAAATCATTTTGTGAGTCAACAGCAAATGCTTTTAGAAATAAACAGCATAGTATCAACGAGCAAGCGGCAAGTTTTGTTGCAACCTTGTTGTCAGGTTTAAATTCCTCTTCTCCCTATTGGGACAGTATTAACGTGCAGAGTCAATATTATTCTCCCGGAGCAATGCTTTTTGCAAGCCTGCAACAAGATTTGCCAGATCAAATTGTCATGCCCGGTTTAAGTTTGGTAAGTCAGTTAGTTGAACATAAAGTGGCTAACCAGTCTGCAGCTGTGCGTCCTAAAGTCATTGAAGAAGAAAAGCCATCTGAAGCGATAAATGATTTCTTGCAAGGAATAAAGGACTTGCAGCAGTTGCGCGATAAATTAGAATGCTTTGAGGCGGAATACCAAAAGCAACTTAGTCGAGTAGCTGAAAAGTTAATTCAACTACCTAATATGGTGTTAGAGGATCAGAATAAATTATTTGTAAAACTAGATACAGAGCTTTTGCAATACAATAAGCAGAAAATCCAGAGACAGCTTGAATCCTATCAGGAATGTGGGTTAGATAAGGTTGCGACGCTAGCTAGTTTAGTCAATCAGAGGAATAGATTTGAAAAAACTAAATCTTCCATCCATGACACATTGCAACAATTGTTGAAGCAAAGGCAGGCCCAGACCATCGTGGAGCTGGGTAGACAAAAAACTCGACCCACAATTGAAATATTGCTTAAAGGCTATGCTAAAAATACTGAAGCAGATTATTTAGCGATGGGTTTTAGTGTTGAAATGATGGGTCATTTATTGAAGACATTGAAAGACTGTTTTGCTGTTGAAAATGTCTTGCAGCGTTTAGAGAAGTTAATTAAATCTTTTGAAGATGCGGTTAAACTTGATAATGAAACAGCACATAAACACATCATCTCTGCCTTACTAGCAAAAGATGAGGCACGTTATAAATATGAAATTTTATTTCAATATATCGAGAAGATAGGTTTATACCCTCAACAAGCCAGAATGCTAGCCTTGTTAGCTGAAAACGGCGCAACAGAAGCGGTGTCTTATGTGTTGCAGCTCATTATGGGTGGCGGTAAAACCAAGGTTATTTTGCCATTGTTACTGTACCTTACGGCAGATGGTAAAAAGCTGCCTTTCGTGGTGGTGCCTGATGCAACGCTTAATACGAATTTTTGTGATCTACGAGCGACTTCAGCGGAAGCATTTGATCAAGGCTGTTCACTATTTTATTTCGATCGCGATGCTAAAGATGATCCTGCTTCTTTACAACATATTTATGAAAATTTACTGATAAACCTTGAGCACAAGCAATATTTAGTCACAACAACTTCTTGCTTGCAATCTTTTCAGCTTAAATTTATAGAAATTCTTGAGCGGCGTAATTTTTTAAGTGGTGCTGATTTAGAAACAAGCTTACAGCTTTATTGGTTAAGTAAATCGTTAAAGTTGCTGTCAGCAGGAAGTTTGATTGTGGATGAGGCGCATTTATTGTTGCACATACGCAAGGAATTAAATTATTCATTGGGTGAAAACAAGAGGATTGAGCTAAATACTATTGAGACTGTGGCCCAACTTTACAGCTGGCTAAATGAGGTTTCACTGCCACTATATGCTGAAGGGTTTGCGGGGCTATTGAAAAACCCTAATCTGGTTATGGATGAAAAAGAAATTGCAGCGTTGATGGAGTATTATGTTGAGCAGCTAAATGTTTCCACAACGGGTAAAATTAAACCTTGGATTAAGGCATTACTAATAAATCCTCTTAGTATTAGCGATCTTCAAAAATTTATTCTAGGTAAAGCGACAGATTCTGAGGAGATGCGAATACTTCATTGCTTAGATGGCTATCCAAGAGTGAAGGAAAAATGGCTGCTCATTAGAGAAGAATTTAGCCATCTATTGAAGTCTACGTTACGCAATAAGTTGCATGAAAATTATGGCCCTGATTTAGATCGATTGAATAACCAAGATGCGCAAAGTAATTTAATTGCGGTGCCATATCGTGCGAACAATACGCCAACTGGATTTGCTTATGCAGCGTTTTTGGAAGCATTTAACTACACTGCTCAAATGTATTATTGCGAAGGGGTTCGTTACGAGATTTTTAATAGTCTACTTAAATCATGGCAGGCGGATGCTCGCAATGATCGGTTAAGAAACCCTGATCGCATGAGTGCAGCTGAACGTAAATTTAACCATGTTTTTGTGGCTGAGAAGTTGTCATTAATCACTTTGGATTTGGATAATAAAAAGCTAGTCGAAGATTTGCATAAAAAATATAATCGCCACCCTGTCCTCATTGATCGGATGGTAAAAGACAGTTTTAGTACATTAACAATTGATAGAAACTTGTTACGATGTGATGCGATTAATTTGGCGGGAATGTTCAATAGAGTGTATGCCTTTTCTGCCACACCTGATAATTACCGCACATTCCACCCTAAAATTCAAATGGCCAGCGAAACAAGCTTTTTAATTGCCAGCCGGGTTAAAGATTATCTCAAAACTAAAAATACCAAGCTTAAAGTTTTTGATTCCACTAATCCTAAAGATTTTATTTTTGATTGCATTGCAGAGCATCCTCGAATGAGGGTGTTATTAGATTGTGGTAGCCGTTTATTGGGTATTTCTAATCTTGAGGTGGCTAAAGTCATTGCCAGTATTTATGCTGTTCGCAACAAGAATATGGAAGATAATGAAAAGCCCATTCGCTACGTCTTGTTTTATCAAAAAGATTCATTATATGCGCTGGGTGTTGATCATGCTCAAGATGCACAGCCTAAGAAACTAACTAATACGGATGCAGCCACGATCGAGCGCGAGTTAGAAAATTGCTCGCCTGAAGAGCGCTTTACTTATTTAGACCAAGAGCACACCGTCGGTGTTGATATTTTGCAGTGGGCTCAAGCGGTAGGTTTAGCTACTGTTGATGTTAAGACAGGGATTAGTGCATTTTTACAAGCTGTAATGCGTATGCGTCAATTAGGGGAACAGCAACAAGTAGTAGTAGCTTTAGATTCTGCGCTGATTAATAAAGTGCAAGAAGATTCAGTATTAAATCTTGATAAACTCTTTGACGTGCTGGAAAAAAATCAATTAACACAGTTAGAAATTGACCACTACAGCTCAACTTTGAAAAATATTGCAAACGTTTTTAGAGAAGATTTTCTGCGGCATTTATTGAATGAAGATGATCGCTTAGTTCGTGATAAGAAATATCGAGCTGCCCAGCGGTTTTTCATTGAAAAGCAGAGTGATGATATTGCTGAGCTTTACCTGGTAAAGTGTAAGCGCCTGGATGCTGCTACTATTTTTGATAAGGTGGTGGCCGAGTTATTAGCTGAGTGGAAGGTAGCTCTAAGAGAGGGTGGGACGAGTGAAGTCGATATTGCATGTTCTGAAGAAAGAATTAAGAAAACATTAAATGTGATTTGTGAGCGAGGTGTAAAGATTTCTAGACAAGAGCAATTTTACCCCTTGGCAGATGGTGGGCGTGAAGTGCAGCAGCAAAAGCAAAAAGAAAAGCAGAAGGAAAAGGAAAAAGAACAAGAATTAGCAAATCAAGATGAATCATTGCGCATCTTGAAGCCTGATCTTCGTTGGCTAAATGATGCTTTCAGGTCGCATTTACATAAATCTATTAAAAGCCTAATGAACCTTTACGGACAATCCTGGTCTTATCATGAGAGTTTGTTTATCAGTAACAACGTCTTATACGTTCATAACGAACAAGTCAGTTCATACAACTATAGTATCTACAGCCCTTATACCCAAATGTGTACGGCTGTACTTTTCATCGCAACCGACCGAAAAATAACAGCAACTTTAGTTTCGCCAGAAGAAGCTACAATGTTGGTCGATAAGTTAAGCACCGGGGCGTATGGTAATGCCTGGTTAACGACGATGACCGGTCATCATCTTACTAAGCAGCCAATATTAACTGCTGAACAATCTGAACTTATGCAGGATCTATTAGAGCAAGCAGCATTTTTTAATGGTCGGGTCGATATACTCTGTAATCAACACCGGTCAGAATGGCTGAATCAACATTGGGCAGAAAAGAAAAGATTTCTGGAAGATAAAATTAAGCCTGCTTTAGGAGTTTCAGCAGAGCAGATTGCCCAATTAGAAAATGTAGTCGCTCAACTTGATCGCTATATAGAAGACTGGGCGCGCCACCACATCGATGCTAATTTGGTTGAAAGCTGGTCGGCACATTTAAGCTACGAGCTATGGCAAAGGTTAGAAGGTATTGTCCGGCATCTCGCTGTACTACGCGAGGCAGGCAAGCCGCTTGAAGCAGTTAATGTTAATCAATTAGAAAATGTTGCATCGTTTCAGGATGCATTGCTGGTAGCGCAATACCAGGATGCTATGAATGTATTGTGGGCCTTAAAAGACCGAAATTGGGATCAAGTTATTAAATTCTTTGCTGATAAATACATGAATTTGCAATTGGGATTTTTGGATTATTATCTTGCAGATGGTCCTGTTTTGCTAACGCAAGAAGAAATGAGCCAGTTATTGGGCGGATTGTCGAAACAAAGTAAAGAAGTTAGGCTGCATTGGACTCAGCAAATAATGGCTTCTCAAGCAACGTCTGTTAGTGCTTTTAATAATTGCTTAAAGGCACTGAATCTGACCGCCGATGATTTTAAACAGCTTATTAAGAAAGTTCCTAATAAGTCTAAGCGTATTCAAATGGCTATCAAATTCCTAACTGCAAAGGCCGAAGATGGTTTATCAGTAAGTCAGTTGTTGGGCATTTACGGACAATTAAATGTGCAAACTGATGAAGAGGCCCATAAAGCTAGAAATAATGTGTCGGCTTTATTGCATTTGCGTAAGCAGGGTATTGAACAACCTCATATAGCCAAGCTAGCAGTGACCGGAATTGATTTTAGCGCAGCAGTACATCTTTTAGAGCAAAGTAACTTTTTAAGCAAAAAAAATGTTGAGATGATATTAGCTGAAGCTAAAGCAGAAGATATGCCAGCAATAAAAGATAACCTAGAGCTTTTAGATAGTTGTAACTTAATGGCTGAAAAGCATTTTACGAATATTACTGCTGAACAACCGTGGAATAGCTTGCACGCTATTCATCGGTTGGAAATTGAATCAAAAGCTGCATATGTGGGGCGCGTATTAAGCGACGAAGATTACTCATACGCTATTCAATGTCTCTATAAGGTCAACTTGCTGGATGCTACTAAAATTTCTGCTTTAGAGGATAAGGCTTTTCAAGAAGTAACCTCCATTTTAGGAAGAAATATAGGTGATGCAGAAAGTAGTATCTTGATTGATTGTTTTAATGAGGCTCAAAATAATACTGATTTCTGTCAATTGTTGACCTTGCTTGCTCAATACCAAAAGCAGTTCGGTTGCAAAATAATTCATGCCACAACTCTGCATCCAGTTGCACACCAGCAGAAATCTAATTTTGTCTTAGGGTTATTGTCTGTCTGTAATGAGTTAAATTTAATTGATACTCAGAATGTCATGCAATTGTTAAATTCGAGTAAGTGGCCAGCTTTCATGGGCTTGCTAAAATTAAAACCCAATAAAAAATTCTACCAGCTGGCCTTAGCTAACGCTGATTTCTGTTCCATTATTCAAGCTTTAGATCAGTCACAATTGTTGACTGAAAATAACGTGAATGTAATTTTAGCTAATGCGACCGAAGCTGATTTAGCGAAAGTTAAAAAGCATCTTGAAATATTAGTTAAAACCAAGCTTATAAAAGAAGAGTATCTGCCAAAGCTAACGGCAAGACAACCTTGGCATAGCATTGGTTTAGTGAGTGATTTGAAATTAGATAATGATAATGCTTGCTACACAAAAGTTCTTTCCGATGAAAATTATTGTCATGCAGTAGAGTATTTAGATAATTTTGCTTTGTTAACAAGTGATATGATTATGCCGCTTGAGGAAAAGGAGTTTGTTGGTTCGGTTTGTGTGCTCGGTGAAAACATTAAGAGCGATAAGTCCAATGAATTAACAGATATTGTTAATCAGGCCCTAACTAATCCAACATTTCGAGCTCTTTTAAATAAGCTGAATGGTTATAAGCTAAGAAAGCTGGGCAATTATATTGATGCTGCAGTGCTTCATTCCATCATCAAACAGCAAAAAATTGATGATGTTTTAGCTGCT
>CAZXFO010000131.1:0-2416 GCA_964639745.1 uncultured Coxiellaceae bacterium
GCAATTTGTTTTTTTACTATATATGTATATTTCATTTTTATTCCCGTTATAGTCAGGATAGCAGAGCGTAACGTGCGCAGATATAGTCGCTTATCTAAGTAGCATGTTTGATGATGCTTGGCGCTTCAAAGCGGTTTATGCATCTAAGCTATCAGCAGCTAAAATTTTCTCGGCACCAATAGAATGTAAGCGTTTTTCTAGCTTTTTTAATTCTTTGTCACGATTGCGGCGAATCGTATCTTTAAATTCTGGATTTAATAAGGTGGTAGCGTGATTGATATGATCTAAATACTGGCCTAAGACTTCTGAAGTTAAGAAAATCATTTGATAACCCAGATCGACTAACTTTTTATGCATACCTTTACCAGCAACTTGCTCATTGTCTGCAAAAGCTAGCTGATGTTGGTGAATCAGATCCATGCGGTATAAAGCGCAGTGGCTGCGAAGATAATGATAATTTTCTTCTGCACGTTCGTCCTTGCTGCAAATAGTTCTGTAAAATTTTTGCAAGCCTCTTTCGCAAACTTTGAAAAATCTTTTCAGCCAAGGTTTTGATTCAAGCTTCCAGGAACCTACTCCTGCAGTATTTGGATTTTTTTCAATTTGATGAATTAAAAATTCTAACCACTGCGGATGTTTAACCAATGTATCGGTATGAATAGATAACACATAAGGAGTGTTGGCTTGTTGCATTCCTAAATCAAGGGCGCGTGCATGAGAAAGCACAGGCGATTCTCCTGCAACTTTAGGACGTTCAATTAAAGTAATCCAAGACAAGCTACGTAAATATTCCACCGAAGCGTCTTGCGAATCGTTGTCGATAACAACGACTTTCGCCAGATCAGCAGTAGTATATTTACGTAATAGTCTTAAGCATAGCTTAGTGAGATCAAGCGTTTTGTAGTTAGGTATTAAGATGGTGACTTTAGGTTGTTGCATCGTTTATCTCTTTATCTATACTGTTGCACTGTCATTTCTTAATGACAGTGCTGCAGTAATTAATAAAATTAACCAAAATTTTCTGCCATAAAATCCCAGTTTACTAACTTCCAAAAGTTTTCAACATAAGTGGGACGAGCATTACGATAATCAATGTAATAAGCATGCTCCCACACGTCGCAGGTTAAGATAGCTTTTTGGTTTTGAGTCATAGGAGTGTCGCCATTGCTGGTTTTGACAATTTCTAACTCGCTGCTGCTATTTTTAACTAGCCAGCCCCAACCTGACCCAAATACAGAAATAGTGGCTTGTGAAAATTGCTTTTTAAATTCTTCGATAGAACCAAATTTTTTGATGATGGCATCAGCCAACTTGCCCTTAGGCTCTGTTGCATTAGGTGTTAAGCAATGCCAGTAAAATGTGTGGTTCCAAATTTGGGCGGCATTATTAAAAATAGCGCCATTAGATTTTTTGATAGTGTCTTCTAATGACATGTTTTCAAATTCAGTGCCTTTGATCAGGTTGTTCAAATTGGTAACATAAGCCTGATGATGTTTACCGTAATGATATTCTAAAGTTTCTTTGGAGATAGTGGGTGCTAAGGCATCCATGGCATAGGGTAAAGGGGGTAATACGTGAGTCATGATAGAGCTCCTTGAGTCAAATAATTAGGCAAATAAAATAATCGACTTTTAAATGGCTTACTAGTCTTTTCGCTAATATTTATTCAAGTCTGTAAATGAAAAGTATCTAGTTGTTCATAATTTAAGCTATTGTGGTCTTGATAATTATTCATTAGATTTATGCTCGCTAAAGAGGAAGTTTCTTATGCCTATTGATTTAAACACGATTAAGAGGAATGAAGTTGAGAACCTTAACTTAATGGGTACTCCTTTTATACAAGATGATATAGCAAAATTAGCAGCAGCTCTTGCAAGTAATACCAGTATTAAAAAATTAGATTTGTCTTTCTGCAATCTTGAAGATTCGGAATTCGAGTTGATAGCAAAAGCAATTCTTAAGCATCCAAAACTGGAGCTGCTAGATATTGGGGATAATCAGCTTACAAATAAAAGTATTCAGCTTCTTGAAGAGCTTGCTAAGTTAACAAACATTTCTGAAATAAAGGCCCGTTATAATCAATTTGATGTTGATTCAGATGAATATCATCATTTTGTGAAAGTCTTAGAGGCCCTAAAACAGCCAGAGCACGAGACGTCACAATCTTTAAGTCGCATTACTTTTCTCAATGAAAATAAATCTCGGCATTCAGATTCATCTGCTGCTTCAAACGATGTTTCGCCTTCAGCAAAAAATGGTTTTGAAAATAAATGACGAGGCTTTTATTTGTTGGTATACGATGCTCTAATCTATGTGGCCAATAGCCTGGTTTAAACGTTGACATGAGGAATTAATTCATTTGCTCGTTTCGTCAATACTTCATATCCTATTTCTGTCACCAAGATCGTATGTTCCC
>CAZXFO010000132.1:0-2102 GCA_964639745.1 uncultured Coxiellaceae bacterium
TCGTATTGGTAGAAGAGGTTCTTTGCACGGCAAATTAACCATTTTTGGTAAGCAAGGTCATATTGCTTATCCAGTACCGGGAGAAAACCCAATTCATCAATGTTTAGCCGCTCTGCAAGCATTAACTGGCACCGTTTGGGACCATGGCGATGATAGATTTCCGCCAACATCATTTCAAATATCCAATATACATGCAGGAACTGGCGCATTAAATGTAACGCCTGGTCATATAGAAATTCATTTTAATTTCCGCTTTTCGCCAGCAGTAACACCTGTGCATTTAAAAGAGCAAGTAACAAAGATTTTGGAAGTGCAAAATTTGCAATTTGATTTGGCGTGGAATTTATCGAGCGAACCTTTTATTACCAAAAAAGGTAAATTAATAGAGGCTGCTCAAAAAAGTATTCAAGAGGTAACCGGTTTAGAGCCAATACTTTCTACTGGTGGCGGCACCTCAGATGGGCGGTTTGTTGCAGCAACAGGAGCAGAAGTGATAGAACTAGGTTTGCGGCACGAAACTGCTCATCAGCTGAATGAATATGTTACAATAAGCGATCTTAAAAAATTGCCTGATATTTATGAGGCGATATTAAAAAAGCTCATTAACTAGCTTTAATATTATCTTAAGCTAATTTTTTTATACTACTGACTAATAAATTGAGCCGGTATTATGTCTATAAGTAGACCGAAAATTAACTTAATAATTACAGGTATCCCTGAGTCGGGAAAAGCCTCATTAGCTCATGCTCTAGCTGATAGAGAAGAAGTTAAAGCAGCCAATAGCATCCAATCTTTGAAAGTTGAAAATTATGAACAAACTGTAGATTTGGAAATTAAATATGCGCCTTCTAATCCTAGGGCTCTATTTTCCCCTTTTGAATCAATTGTTATCGGAAATAATGCTGAAGGACTTAGCCAAAATGAAAAAATTCTTATTGATATTGCTGTTTTTATCTATGATGCAACTAAAAGTTTAAGCGAGCAAGAGCAACTACTCATTAATGAATATGATGCTTTGCGCCAAAATAATCACGCAGCACAAAAATTATTAGTTGTCACAAAATGTCCTCGTTCTGACATTAGCTTACCTAATAACATTAAAAGTGACATTGAAGACATCTTATACATTAAAAAGAAACTTAACATTAAAGATCATGCCTGTTGCGCGCTAACAATTAGTGATAAGAGAATAATTGCTAATGAAGCTCTTGAGGAAGTAAATAAATTGATTGTAGAGGCCATTCAAGAGCAACTAATAAAAAAAGCTGAACAAGAGAGCTTGGATAATGAATCAGCGTCTTATTTTAAGGAATATGATAAAAAAACTAAGTATAATCAGGACATATTTATTCCAAATAAGACAGAAACGAATACGCCAAGAGACACTCCAAGATCTTCTCGCTATTCAAGTGGAGTAAATACAGCTTCTGTTACACCTAAAAATTTATTGAAACAACAATCTGCCTACGAAGCTAATTTTGGATTAAGTGAGTTATTAGCAAATGAATTGCAGTCAAAGCAAAATGATTATCAGAAGGATGACTTCATACTTAAAGCCAAGGCCAATTTTAAAAAGGCAAATGATGGTTTTAAAGACAAAATCAAAAATGATGTCAGTGACCTTGGAAAACAGGGTGAGCTATTGAAGTTAGCCAATGAGATGCAGGAGAAAGTAGATGCAGGAAATTTACAGACCGATGATATCGAAAATTTTAAAGCAAAAACTGGGTTTCTACGGGTTAATTGCAGTTGGCGGGTTACCTTAGGAGCAGTTATTGGTGCTGCGCTTGGCGTAATTATTGGAGCAATGCTTGGGATATGGGCAGGTCCTGGTGCCGCTGTAACAGCATTAATGGGTGGAGTAAAGGGCGCTGTGGTTGGTGCTTCTATAGGAGGTGGTGCCGGATATTTGGCTGGTATGGGAGTAGGTTTTTGGGCTACAGGTAAGTCCTGTTCACAGCAGCAAGTAATTAATGAAGCAAATGGCTTAATAAAACATTTATCTAAGCCTACTAAGATATCTTAATTTTTCCTTAAGCCAAACTTCAGGCTGTCTTAATTTTCCTCAGTTAAAATGAGTAAAAATAACTTAGGTGGGGTAT
>CAZXFO010000133.1:0-1789 GCA_964639745.1 uncultured Coxiellaceae bacterium
GTATCCATGAGCCTAAATGTGCTAATTCTTGGGTGAAACCAACCAAATCTTCTTTGCTGAGATAATCTAAGCACTTTGAAAAGCAGGTGTTAAAGGTTGGTTGAGAATGGCTGGACATTTTTTTATCTCAATTTTAGTATGCGCATTTTAATTCATCTTATTGCTTCAGGCAAACGAATTTTGACTTAAATTTGCTCAAGCCCGCTTGACCCTTTTTAGGTTTACCCGCAGAATAAGCAGCTTACTTAATTTAGCTATTTAGACATGGAGTATCTTACATGAAATATGGACAACTGATTGGCACTATAATACTCGGTTTTAGCTTCTTAGCCGCTCATGCTGCACCAACTAACCAAGGAAACAATACCATGCAAACTCCCCCCACCCAGAATGATGGTGAAACATTTTTGATGCAAAACAAAAACCAGCCAGGCGTAGTGACCCTACCCGACGGGCTACAATATAAAGTCATTACTCAAGGTACTGGGCCAAAGCCTACTGCGAGTGATGTAGTAACCGTTAACTATTCTGGAACCTTAGTTAATGGAACAGAATTTGATAGTTCTTATAAGCGTGGCGAACCCTCTACATTTCCAGTAAGCGGCGTTATTCCTGGTTGGACTGAAGCTTTAAAAATGATGAATACTGGCTCTACTTGGATGCTCTATATTCCTGCTTCTTTAGCTTATGGTGATCAAGGCGTGCCGCCCGTCATCGGGCCTAATGAAACTTTAATTTTTAAAGTTGAGTTAATCGATATTGCAAAAAAATAGCATTAAATAATATTAATGTACTATTACGCAAAAGGCCCATTTTTGGGCCTTTTGCTATACAGTAGAATAAAAATTAAGCGCGTGCTGTAGCAGGCTTATTAATTGCTTCCACTTCTTTTTTCAACTCTTGAGCATATGAAGATAGATTTTCAGCGGCTTGTCTTTGCTCTTTATCTGGTCCGCCAAACATCATTAAATCTACCCCCCAATTAAATGTCTTATTAGCAACAGTCAGCGGCCCCCAATTTTCGCCTGAAGTAAATAAACCGCAGCCTAAAGTAATTAATAGGCCTTCAGGTGTAAATATGCTCGCAATAGCCAATACTGTGCTCGCTAAAATGGCTAACGTGCCCAGCAACATTCTGCCCACTGTCCAAGCAACATGCCAAGCAGGAGTAGCTTCCCTTTGCGGTTAAAAGCATTTATTTTGCGCTGGAAAGCTTTTGCTTTGATAGAATCTGTAGGATTTTGGCATACCTCAGTAGCTTCCTCGAGAAGCTTAGTTAAGGTATTTAAACATTCTGTATCGATGAGCTCTTTTGATATAGCATCCTTAAACTTTACACCTTCTTGGTATGCATTAGAGGCTTTTTCTTTTAATTGATTAATTTGCTGATTATCTATTTTTTGCAGGTTAACAATGTCTTCTGCTGCTAAATTTAAATTATTTAAACATTGGGTTAATTTGTTATTTTGCTCTTGTAGCAGCCTTATGCGCTTTTGTTCTAGCTCTCTAGCTAGCTCGTCATTGGATAATTTAAGGACCATATAAACTGTAGCTGACATGTGAATTCCCTCCAGTTAACATTGCGCCTATAATAGCAAAACTACTGACTACTTTGTAGTTTATTAATTAATTTTGGTTAAATTTTGGCACATTATGATAACAATAGCCTCTTGGCCTCCGCCTTATAGCATTAAACAAAATCCAAAAGCTAAGCGCTTACGATTAAAAGCTAGCTTAAGCAAAGGCTTGGAGCTGATTGTGCCTATTCGCTTTAATATTAAGAATATTC
>CAZXFO010000134.1:0-1601 GCA_964639745.1 uncultured Coxiellaceae bacterium
AGATTAAGCAAACTGGGCTTGGGCCTATAATTCTAGAAATTAATATCCGTTATCTCCGTGAGCTCCTTATTGATGATGTAATAACTATTACCAGCGAACTGATTTCATACGAGAAAAAAATTGCTGTAATGGAACAAAAAATGGTACGTAAAGATGAAGAATGTTGTGTTATGAGATTAAAGTTTGGTTTATTTGATTTAGATAAAAGAAAGTTAATTTTGCCAACACAAGAATGGTTGCACGCTTGCGGGATAAAGAGTTAGCCGATAATATGCTTAAATCTATGATCTAACTGTGCCAAAATTTTTTTCCTGACGTTGTAGCTAATTCTATTTTCTCGCCCAAGTCTCAATAATTCTTTTCTTTCAATTTCATTGATTTGAGCAGCAAGCACAGTAGCTGCATAAACTTCATCTTGCATGTGGTGTTGGGCATCAATATCATTTTTCTTTAGTAAGTCAGCAAATTGGTGCTTACGAATTTGATATTGTTCAATATATAATTTCACTTTGCTTAAAATGAATGAGTCGTTCTTAATCTCATCTTGATAAAGAGTAAGCCACTCTAACACTGCGTTAGTCATTGTTTCTTTAGCTATTAATTCTTCAATATGTTCCTGGGAAGTCTCCTCATCGCCATCTTTTTTAATACCTAAAACTTTCAAAATCCATGGTAGGCTTAACCCTTGCGCGAGTAGTGTGGCTGCGATAACTATAAATACTAAGAAGAGTAATAAGTCTTTTGGGTTGGTTCCTTCTAACATTACGGGCAAAGCTGGAACAGCTAAAGCAGCAGCTAATGAAATACCACCACGCATTCCTGCCCAAGCAACAATAAAAGTTTCTTGCCAGCGTGGATATTTTTTTCTTTTATTCCACATTAAAGGCAAATAGGTTGTGCTATATACCCAAATAAATCTTCCTAATATGATAGTGACAATGACTAATAAGCTGTAAAGAGTGAGAACTGAAAGCGGTATGTTAGCTATACCTTTTAAAGTTGATTGCAGATTTAATCCCACCAATAAAAATAACAGGCTTTGTAATGTATAGGAGAGGGTAGACCATACGGAATAACCGGTTAACCGGACTTCTGGAGTGAACCGATCTAAGTATCTGTTCCCGATAACGAAACCTGTTACTACAGTTGCTAAAACTCCGCAGCCACCTAATTGTTCTGCGGGTAAGTATGCCAAAAAAGGAGTAAGAATGGAGATCATCATTTGTAGGATGGGGTCAGCAATCTTTAGCCGTATTTCTCCAATTAAATAAGCTAGTAGTAAGCCATAAATTGTTTCGCCGATTACGACCAATACAAAATGAAAAAGAGCATGAATGGGTGAAAAATAGTGGGTGAGAGCTGCTGCTAATGAAAAGCGAAATAGCATCAGTGCGGTTGCATCATTTAAAAGACTTTCGCCTGTAAGAATAGTGGTAATGCGACGCGGCATATGTATCTTTTCTGCAATTGCTAAGATAGCAACGTCATCTGGTGGCGAAATGACGGCGCCTAAAACAAATGCCATAGGCCAGCCAAATTGGGGTAGCAAGAAGTGGATGAGTGCTGCTATTAAAACAGTCATAAATATGACATGGCCGACT
>CAZXFO010000135.1:0-22312 GCA_964639745.1 uncultured Coxiellaceae bacterium
GTTCACTTCTTCTTTTCGTAAAGTAGAAGTTATGTAATAAAGCTTATCACCTACTAGAATATAATCTTTAACATATTTATTTAGCTTATCATCCGAAGGCATTTCTCTTAGTTCAATTAAATATGTTCTGCGATGAAATAAAAAATTGGCAAAGCGACCAATAGCAATACCGCCCAAGAAAAGACTAGCGATTTTGGAAGTAATAATCAATATTGGAACTAAAAGAGGAGGGGCAAAAGCTGCGGCTGTACCACATATTAAAAGTAACCCTAAACCTACTAAAAGTGCCATATAGAGCTTTTTGGCATTTTGAGCATGTATATACTTTGCTTCAAGACGATCTTTAGTCTCAGCTTTGATATGGATATCATTTTTATAACGGTTATATTGCTTCGTGATTTTGCGAGCTGGATAGAAATAATCAAAAAAACCGATAGGCAAAAGACCAGTTAAAGCAACACTCCAAGCAATTGTTAAATTAACTGGCGGAGCTATAAGTATTCCAGCAAAGCAGAGTATAGCGACCACAAATAAGGACATGCTGATGAGATCAGCTATGGTTCGTATTTTTTGAAAACGAGGGCTTTCATCTCTTTCTTCTTCAAAAGCGATACCAAAGAAATTTCTACCAATCAGGCGCGTTAAGCGAATTAAAGACCTGAAAAAATAAATCATGGGGTCAGCAATAGCCATCAGCCACACGAATCCTGCACTTTGAGCTAAAACTGCAAAGCTAGGGATCCATTTGGCAATAATTTGGATCAAAATACCAACGTTGGAAATTTCTGCACAGGTATTAAACAATAATGCAATTCTTTTCCAAGGTCTATTTTTATTGTTTTCCTTTTCTCTTTCTTGGTAAAAATTTGGTTGGAGTGTAGTTTGATTATGAGCAAACATTTTTGTAAAACCCTAGAGCAAATTAATGCGAAGCATTATAGGATAATGCCAAAAATTAATCAAATACTTACATTTTGAACTTGTTAGAAAAAGAAGCTAAAGTTAAGCTTGAGCTTGATGCTTACCCTGTAAAAGCAAGTCTATAGCCATTAAAAGTGCAGTATTATCAATAGGTTTCTCAAAGGAAACGGAAGCACCCAGGTTTTCAGACAGGTCTAGGTAGCCGATTGGGTCTAGCCGGCCGCCCCCTGAAATTGCAATGATTTCCATTTGCGGATGGCCGTTTTTTACTTCTGAAATCAATGTGATACCGCTTTTCTTAGGCATGATGATGTCGGTTATCATCATATCAGGATCCATATCACGGAGGAGTTGGGCTGCCTCTTCGCCATCACAAGCGCAAGTCACATCGTGAGAGGCTTTTTGAAGCACTTGAGCCAACATATCTCTCACCAATTCATCGTCTTCTACTAATAAGATCTTAGCCATTATGGCCTCCCTCTTCAGAATAGACCGGAAAGAACAGTGTAAATGTCGTCCCTTGTCCTGGCTGACTATTCACTATAATTTCACCATTGAACTCTTTAGTTATAGCATGAACGGTAGATAATCCCAGTCCAGTGCCTTTTCCTACTTCTTTAGTGGTGAAAAAAGGATCAAATATTCGTTCCAGGGTGCTTTTATCCATTCCATGGCCAGTGTCGCTAACAGATATTCTACAATAGTTACCAGCAATTATAGATGAAAATTTATATTGGGCCAATTCTTCTGATGAAATTTGATCCAAAGTGATAGTTATTGTACCTTCGCTATCCATCGCATCTACCGCATTATTGATTAGATTAACGATAATTTGATGAATTTGAGTTTTATTTCCCAGTATTTTGCTTTCACAGGTACTTTTAAACTGTATATCGACGCTTTCCGGGATAGCAGGCCTTAAAAGAGACAAAGCCCCTGAAATTTCAGATTTTAAGGTAAGCGATGTTTGTTCATGGTGCTGGCGACGGCTAAATGATAATATGCGGGCAACTAAGTCCTGGCCTCGATGTGTTCCCTCTAAAACCTTCCCTAAATTTTTATACACAATACTGTCTTTAGGGACTTCATCGCGAGCCAAACCCACATAACCGCTAATAGCATAAAGTATATTGTTAAAATCGTGCGCTATGCCTCCTGCTAACGTGCCTATAGCTTGCAATTTTTGACTTTGCAGCAAAGCCCGTTCCAAATTCTTCTTGGTTTCTTCGGTTTGAATGTGTTCTGTGATCTCTCTTTTTAAATCCTGGTTAATTTTATCGAGAATAATGGTTCTTTCTTTAAGCAGATCCGATAGAGCAACGCTTCGAGCCAGTAAAATTGAAATAAATAAGCCTAAAAGCAGGGTTATCCATGAAAGTGGCATTTCATTACTAATGAAGTGGAAAATGCCTAGGTTGATCATGGCTTCTTTGGCTTTAATTTCCCAAAGTGCACCATATAGGTTTTGCGATACTTCAAATACCCAAGGTGGATTAGCGACATCTTGTACTGAATTAATAGGTTGATGATTTAGGTAAAGGTCTAAAATCATACCGGGTAAATGCACACTCTGTTTTAAAAGAGATAAGCTATCAATTAAAGCGACTAAATAACGGGGTTGGACGTTGCTACCTAAATTAACCACCATGAAGAAGGCTTTTTTATGATCGGGTAGGTTAACCAAAGAAGAGACCCATACTGAAAAAGAAACGGGGCGAGCGCTTTCTTGAAAAAATTTAACAAACGACTCCCGGCTCATGCTTTTTTGAGCCGCATACCAGCGTACATGATCAGGAGGGGTAACCTCGGCTATAGCGTAGAACTGCGGGTAATCTCGTAATAAGTCAGTTGGATCAGGTTTTTTTTCAGCAGCTAATTCGCTTAAAACATGAGCATCAAAAGCCAGTTCTGCTCTAACATTATTCGCTATTGAATCAATGCCTAACTGCGCCACATTTAAGATGTGGTATTCTTCCTGAAATTGCAGGGCATAAAATAAGCCAATGGAGATTAAAAAACCAATAATTGCAATGACGTAGGCGTGCAGATATTTTCTGAATTGGCCGAATATCCGTATTGTCATGATGGTCCCTAATTGATGTAGATAGATTACAAGGAATACAAGCTTTTCTCAACCCGCATTAATGCTTGAATTTCAACGGCCAACAAGAGATGATGTCTGTTTTTGGTGCTGTTTATAACTAGTGGGATTTATACATGCCTTTTCTTAAGAAACTTAAGCTTGCAGGCTTCAAATCATTCGTTGATCCAACGACAATTACTTTTCCGAGCTACTTATCTGCTGTAGTCGGACCTAATGGAAGCGGCAAATCTAATATTATGGACGCTTTCACCTGGGTTATGGGTGAAAATTCGATGAAATACCTTAGAGGTGAGTCGCTTACTGACGTCATTTTTAATGGTTCAACGGCCCGTAAACCCGTAGGGCAAGCTTCTATTGAGCTTATTTTCGATAATCAGGATGGCCGAATTGGTGGTGAATATAGTAAATATGCAGAAATTTCAATCAAACGCGTTATTACCCGCGATAGCGACTCCACGTACTATCTAAATAATACTGTATGTCGCCGTAAAGATATTATTGATGTTTTTAGTGGTACAGGTTTAGGGCCTCGTAGCTATTCGATCATTGGTCAAAATATGGTTAGCCGTATCGTCGAAGCAAAATCCGACGATATGCGATCGCATATTGAGGAAGCTGCCGGGATTTCGAAATATAAAGAGCGTCGTCGCGAAACTGAACTGCGTTTAAACCACACCAAAGAAAACCTATCACGCGTTAATGACTTACGAACTGAGCTTGAACGTCAATTAACTAGTTTAAAACGCCAAGCTGCTGATGCAGAAAAATATAAAACACTTAAAGAGCAAGAGAGGGCAGTAAAGTCCCAGTGGCATGCCATTCAGTGGCGTGACCTTGATGAGCAGCTTGTTCGATATAATTTAAGCATTCAGCAAGAAGAAACTGCTCAAGAAGCTTATCGAACAGAATTAGTTGAAGTCGAATCTCTATTAGAACAAAGGCGTTTAGAGCAACGTACCGCTAGTGATACATTTCAGGAAGTGCAACAACGATATTATTCTGTTGGTAATGAGATTGCTCGTATTGAACAAGATCTTGTCCATCAACAAGAAAAACATAATCAGCTTGAATCTGATTTAAACCAAGTGAATAGTGATTGGCGTGAAGTCGATGAACAATTGCAAGAAGTGACTGATCAACTTAGTGAGTTAACCCAAGAAGTCATCCAATTAGAACCTGAATGGGAGCAAGCTGTTGAAGCTGTTAGCATGGCTGTTCAAACGCTACGTGATGCAGAAAATGCTTCTACCGCTTGGCAAATTCGTTGGGATACTTTTCAGCAACAGACCATGAAAATAAGTCAGCAAGTTGAAGTCGAGCGCGCTCGCGCCCAACACTTGCAACAAAAATTACAAGGCATTCATTACCAACAAAACAAGATTGAACAAGAACAAAGTCAATTTAACTTCTCAGAGCAAGAAGCAGAGTTACAAGAGCTTTCTAATCAGCTATATGAAATTGAAGCTCAAATTGAACAATACGAGCAACAATTAGAGGAAGTTAAAGAGCAAATTACTTTAATCCAAAGCAAACGCCAACATTCCTCAACGCAGCTCGATGAAGTGCGCAGTGAACTGCAAAAGTTGAGAGGTAAGCAAGCTTCTGTCGAAGCTTTACAACAGGCAGCTCTTGGGCAAAGAGACAATCCAACACTGAAGTGGCTTACTCAACATCAATTAGATAAAAATCCCCGCTTAGCGCAAGCTATAGAAGTCGAGAATGGCTGGGAATTGGCTGCTGAGAAAGTACTTGGTTCCTATCTCCAAGCGGTTTGTGTAGATAATTTAGCTACTCTTACTGATAAAATTGATGAGCTCAGTGAAGGTCAGTTAGTCGCATTTAGTAATCACGCGAATAACACGGATAACTATTCTTCAAATGCTGCACGACTCTTAGATAAAATCACCTCTACTTTACCCGTGCATGGGTTACTTACTGGCATTTATGTGGCTGATAATCGAGAGGAAGCCTTATCCCTTTTAGCAAATCTTAAAGCCCATGAATCTGTTATTACAAGAGATGGTTTATGGTTAAGTCCTACCTGGCTGAAAGTCTCTCGTGAAAAAGATCCTGCAGCTGGTGTTTTTCAGCGTGAACAAGAATTAAAACAGCTTGTTAGTGCTATTGAAGAATTGGAAAATAGACAAGCTGAGATTGAAGGCAATTTAGCTGATCATCAAGAAAATTTACTTGAGTTAGATAGAAAGCGCGATAGCTTGCAACAATCGCTTAACCAAGCTCACTCCCGCGCATTCGATCTTACTGCTCAAAATAAGGCAAAGCAACAACGCTTGAATGAATTAAAGAGTAAAGCGGCACAGCTTTCACAAGAGTACCAAGAATATGCCGCACAAGCAGAAGAGGTTGAGACTGAATTAGCTGCATTAACACAAAGTTTACAAGAAGCTGAATTAGCCAAGGAAAACTTTGATAATGACCGTGAAAGCATTATTCAAGAGCGTGAAGCTACTCAACAGTCTTTATTAACAGCTCGCCAACAGTCAGAACAAACTAAAGATTTATCGCATCAATTAGAAATTCGCTTACAAAGTTGCAAATCACAACAAGGTAGTTTGACCCAAACTTTAGAGCGTATGCAAAATCAACTATCCGTTTTGAGCGAGCGTAAAGAACATTTAGAAAATGAACTTGCTAACGCTAAGCCTATCGATAGCTTAAAAGAAATTTTAAACGAAACCTTGGAAAAACATGTCAGCATCGAAGCTGAACTAAATGCAGCTCGCGCAGCTGTGGAAAAGCTTGAGCAAGAATTTGAAGATCTTGATAAGCGTCGACACTTTGTTGATGAAGGTCTTTCTCGCATCCGTAACAGCTTAGAAACGTTGCGCCTAGAATCTCAAAGTTTGCGATTAAAAGAAGAGACACTGCAAGATTTTATTAAAGAAATAGGCTGCACCTTAGAAGATGTCTTAAAGGATTTACCGCCAGAAGCTAATGCAGCTGAATGGCAATCGGAATATGAGCGCATTACTCAAAGAATTCATCGCTTAGGCTCTATCAATTTGATAGCAGTGGAAGAATATGAAACTTGTTTAGAACGCAAAGAATATTTAGATAAGCAATTTGAAGACTTGCAATCCAGTTTAGAAACTTTAGAAAATGCAATTGCTAAAATTGACCGTGAAACGCGAGTTAAATTTAAAGAAACCTTTGATAAGATCAATGAACGTTTCCAAGAATTATTCCCGATTGTTTTTGGCGGCGGGCATGCGCGTCTTGAGTTAACAGATGAAAACCTCTTAGAATCCGGCGTGGCTGTCATGGCCTGTCCTCCAGGTAAACGTAATAGCTCTATCCATTTGCTTTCAGGTGGTGAGAAATCAATGACAGCCATTGCGCTTATTTTCTCAATTTTCCACTTGAACCCGTCACCACTTTGCTTGCTGGACGAAGTCGATGCTGCATTAGATGATATGAACGTGTCTCGTTTCTGTGATTTAGTAAAGAAAATGGCTGATAAAACTCAATTTATATTTATTAGTCATAATAAATTAGCTATTGAAATGGCAGATCATTTAATCGGTATTGCAATGCATGAACCTGGTGTTTCTCGTCCAGTTACTGTGGACGTCCAAGAAGCGGTGAGCATGGCTACTGCATGACCATGAAAGCTCAGCAGGAAATTCAAAATCTGCGAGAGAAGATTGATGAACATAATTACCGCTATTATGTCTTAAATGCACCTGTCATATCTGATGCTGAATATGACAGGTTAATGCTTAAGCTCCAGCAATTAGAAGCAGCACACCCTGAATTAATCACCCCCGATTCACCTACTCAGCGTGTTGGTGCTTTACCTCTCAAAGAGTTTGCCGAAATAAAACATCAAGTTCCTATGTTATCTCTTGATAATGCCTTTAGCGATGATGATGTATTGGCTTTTGATAAACGCGTGCATGATCGATTAGATAGTCCGCAGGTAGTTGAATACGTGTGTGAACCCAAATTAGATGGTATTGCTGTTAGTATTCATTATGAAAAAGGAATACTAACCAAGGGAGCTACTCGCGGAGATGGTTTTACTGGCGAAGATATAACTCATAACTTACGTACTATTAAATCAATTCCTTTAAAGCTTACAGCAAAAAATGTTCCAGAAGTGCTTGAAGTCCGTGGCGAAGTTTATATGCCAAAATCAGGATTTGAAAAATTAAATCGTGAGGCAGAACAAAAGGGTGAAAAAATATTTGTAAATCCACGCAATGCTGCAGCGGGAAGTTTACGCCAATTAGATTCTCGAATTACTGCATCAAGGCCGCTAGCCTTTTTTGCTTATGGGACAGGCTTAGTGTCAGGCGGAAAAGTATTAAATAGCCATTTTGATGTATTAAAGCAATTACTAACTTGGGGATTCCCGGTCAATGAACTTAGTTCGCTCGCAAAAAATATAGACGAATGTCTTAACAGTTATAAAAAAATTAATGAAAAAAGAGCTAGTTTGCCCTATGAAATTGACGGGGTGGTTTATAAAGTGAATCGCCTCGCATTACAAGAGCAATTAGGTTTTGTTTCTCGTGCTCCTCGCTGGGCTATTGCCCATAAATTCCCTGCTCAAGAAGAAAATACAGTGCTAGAGGCTATTGAGTTTCAAGTAGGCAGAACAGGAGCTATAACTCCTATTGCTCGTTTAAAGCCAGTATTTGTAGGTGGTGCTACCGTTAGTAATGCCACTTTACATAATATGGATGAAGTTTACCGCAAAGATTTGCGAGTAGGTGATACGGTTATTGTTCGCCGAGCGGGCGATGTTATTCCAGAAGTAGTAGGTTCTATCAAAGAAAAGCGCCTTCCCGGAGCGAGAAAGATTAAATTACCCACCCATTGTCCAGTATGTCGTTCTGCAATTGAACAAATTGAAGGAGAGGCAGTCGCCCGCTGTACGGCCGGACTTTACTGCCCCGCACAGCGCAAAGAGGCAATTCGACATTTTGCAGCACGACGTGCCATGGATATTGAAGGGTTAGGAGATAAGCTAGTTGAACAATTGGTTGATCAGCACTTAGTGCAAACTATTGCCGATGTTTATAAGCTTGATTTAGAAACACTAGCTAATTTAGAACGTATGGGTGAAAAGTCAGCGCAAAATTTATTAGATCAATTTGAAAAAAGTAAACATACTACCTTTGCACGTTTTCTTTATGCCTTAGGCATTCGCGAAGTAGGTGAAGCCACAGCCAAAGCCCTTGCTCGCAATTTCGGTGATATTCATGCTTTAATGGCGGCATCTGAAGAAGATTTGCAACAAATAACTGATATTGGCCCAGTGGTAGCAAAACACATTGCTAACTTTTTCAAAGAAAAACATAACAGAACTGTAATTGATGATTTGATGAAGGCAGGCGTCCATTGGGAAACTGTGGATAAGCCCAAATCATCAGCTATTACTGGAAAAACTTTTGTTATAACTGGAACGTTAAACACGTTAAAGCGCGATGATGCAAAAGACCTTCTAGAAAACCTTGGAGCTCGAATATCTGAAAGTGTATCTAAGAAAACTGATTTTGTACTAGTAGGCAGTGATCCAGGCTCTAAAGCCACTAAAGCCCAACAATTAGGCGTAAAAATTATTAATGAAGATGAATTCTTGCAGTTGATTAAAGCATAAACTTATCATTACGTTCAGGACGACAGGGGCGTAACGATGTTACCTTAAAAGAAATTTTTCAACTTCATGCGCCATTATTGGCTCACTTACAGCCGAACCTTGGATGGCATCACAACCTAACTGTGTTAATAATGAAATTTCTTTACTATCTTTTACGCCTTCAGCTATAACTTTAGCTTCATGAAGATGAGCTTGATCGATTATGCTATGGATAATCTCAATAGACTTTTCATCGTGCAGAATAGGATTAATTAGAGATTGATCTATTTTTAAAATGTTAATAGCAAAATCTTTCAGGTAATCCATAGAGGTATTTCCTGTGCCGAAATCATCAATTGCCCACGTGACCCCCATGTTCTGAGTAACTTTAAGAAAATCTTGAATTCTGACGATATCAGTCATGACTGTTGTTTCAGATATTTCTAAAACAACATAGCGGGGATCAAGCTTGGTATCTATTAGCGTTTTTTTAATGACATCTAAAAGCTGAAAACTATGAAATTGTTTTGGCGAGATATTGATTGCGATACTAATGGGAGAGTAACCTTTTTCTTGCCATCTCTTATTAGCTAAACATGCTTCGCGCATAACCCATTCACCTATGGGGATAATCAATCCGGATTCTTCTGCACTAGCAAGAAAAGCAACGGGACGAAGTAAACCATGCTGAGGATGATTCCAACGCAGTAAAGCTTCCACTCCAGTTATTGTTTGTGTTTTTAAATCTAGTTGAGGCTCATAATAAAGAATAAACTCATTATTTGATAATGCTTCATAGAGTTCATCCTTGAGCTCAATAGAAGAGGGCATATGTTATCTCTAAAAAGAATCTTTTTCTCTTACAACTCTAACAGTACCGTTATGCACATTATTGAGTAGCTCACGCATTTTAGCTTTAATCATGTCTATAGCTATGCGGTTACCACCGCCACGTGGGACAATAATATCCGCCAAGCGCTTTGATGGCTCAATGAATTGCAAATACATAGGGCGGACAGTTTCTTCATATTGCTGTAATACAGATTCAATAGTTCTACCGCGTTCATGTATATCGCGTCTTAACCGGCGAATTAAACAAATATCGAGTGAAGTATCCATGTAGATTCTAATATCCATCAAATCTCGGATCTTTTTTTCAAAAAATAGCAAAATACCTTCGACGACAATGATAGAGTGTTTACCAATCTTTTGGGTTTCTTTCTCGCGAATGTGTAATGAATGGCTATAAGTTGGAACTTCTATGCTTTCGCCTTTTAAAAGTTGTGTTAAATGCTGATGCATTAAATCATGATCTAAAGCATCGGGGTGATCGTAGTTAATTTTAGCGCGATCATCAAAAGGAATATCACTATGATCTTTGTAATATGAATCTTCTGAAATAACGGCAACTTGGTCAGAGCCAAGCTCACGGACAATGGTATTAGCTAAAAGACTTTTTCCTGAACCTGAGGCACCAGCTATTCCGATAATTATGATTTTTTGTTGATCCACAACGACAGACTCCTTTTTATTTTTTTAATTTATGCTTTTTCATGACTTTACTTTAATTGACTGATTTTGTCAAAAAATATACAATGATTTTCCTTAATAATGAGTAAGTTGCGTTAAAAATAACCAGGTACTTATATGAATAATTTTTTGCTCGATTTATTTCCAGTATTGCTCTTCTTTATCGCTTTTAAATATTACGGTATTTACGCTGCGACCTGGGTCGGCATAATAACGACCTTATTCCAAACGCTAATCAGCCGTTTAATTAACAAAAAATGGGATAAAATGCAGGTTATTACACTCATTATATTCGTTATTTTTGGCGGTATGACCTTGTATCTGCATAACCCTATTTTTGTGAAGTGGAAGCCATCCATTATTTTTTGGATTTTCACCTTAGTGCTCATGGGAAGCCATTTCATAGGTTCTAAGCCTCTTATTCAGCGCTTAGTAGAGGGCTCGATGAATGCACAAAACCCTACCAAAATAATTAGCTTACCTGCGAGAGTTGGGAAAATGCTTAATGTAGCTTGGATGATATTTTTTGCTGTATTAGGCGGTGCAAATTTGTATATAGCCTATACGTTTGATGACAGTGTTTGGGTAAACTTTAAACTATACGGCATTACGACTGTTACCATTATTTTTAGCATTCTGCAAACAATCTATCTAGTGAAATATATCAAACCACACGAATAGAAGAATAGGCTGGATTATCTATCCAGCCTGTAGAAGGATAGATATTTAGGTAAATTTATTTTTAGCTGCAAACTTCAGCGTTTCATTACCTTCCAATTTGATACGGATTTGAGGTAAAGCACCAGGGTATTTATCTTTTATAAAATTAATTAGTTCTTCCCTGATATAACATTCAAGCGCAAAAGCATCATCTGGATTAGCAGCACTCATATGTGCCCTAATTGTAATTGAGTTAGTGTCGGAATTTATTACTAAAAAATTTGCAGAACGCTTGTCCCATAATTTATTTTTATGGAGCACATTGTAGAAATGGTCACGAAGCTCATTAACTGCCACTGAGTAATCAGTAAAAATTTGAACCACACCAAATATTTCTGGGCTCTCATGCGTCCAATTTTCAATAGTATTTTCGATGAAATAATTAATGGGAACGATTATGCGTTTTCCATCCCACGTCTTAACAACAACATAAGTTAATTTTATATCAGCAATATTGCCGACTTTATCTCCGATTCGTACCGTATCATCAATCTTAATTGGTTGTGCCATTGCAATTTGTATACCTGTAAAGATTGTGGAGAGGCTTCTTTGAGCGGCAAGCCCTATAACAACGGTTGCAATACCGGCTGAAGCAAGTACTGTTCCTCCAAGCTCTTTAACTTTGTCAAAAGTAAATAGAATAGCGCCAACAACACAAGTAGCAATAATAATATTCAAAAGCTGATAGATTAGTTGCAAACGGGTTTTTACAATACGAATGGTTAGATCTTTATATTGCTTATCATTATAAGTTTTTAAGATGATTAGCTTGCTGATGATGCTAATTTTATAAATGAAATAGCCAACCGAACCAATTAAAAATATCTTTGCAGCGTGGCTTAAAATATTTTGCAATCCATTAGGTATTCCTTGGACTAAGTGCACAAAGAGATATAGCAATATACTGGACAAAAACAATAAGCCAGAATGGTGCAGATGTTTGCGGAGTAGAAGAGGTTGTAGATAACCTTTTCCTTCAATCCATCTTCTGAAAAGGAAATAGCAAAGATAAAAAATACCTATTGCGGCACTACACATTATTATAAATACAATTAAGTTTTCTAAAGTCATATTTATTCCTTTTTATAGTGAGCTTACCTAGAAAAACGGAAGGTGTATTTGGTGTATTTATCTATCCTAATTTAGCTAGGCAGAATGATCAAGCTTATGCACCTCTTAAAATTTAAGTCCTTGAAATATTATTAGAAAATTATAAGCAGAATCATATGTTAAAGTAAAAAGACTGCGCATTAAATTAGATCATACTCATTTAATTTGAATAGGGCTTTCTTTAGTTGTTTCTCACTAAAAGAGGTGGTGCCTCGAGGGGGAGCGATGAGCATCTGGAAAAAAGTCAGATTAATGTCTCGGCTTTTTTTAATAAGATCATTTTCATCTTCAATATTAGCTATTCTCAGTAATTCTAAAATTACATGGCTTAAAAATTTTTTAATAAAACGTTTTATCAAGAAATATAAAATAGATTTATCTCGTCTAGAGAATGCTGATATCAAATCTTACCCTAACTTCAACTCGTTTTTTATTAGAAAAATAAAGCAAAATGTTATGGGTAAAAGTGCTGATTCAGAAATAGGTTCTCCAGCTGAGGCCTTAGTTCGAGAACATGGAATGGTGAATAATAATACCATGCTGCAAGCGAAGGGAATAAAATATTCATTGAGCGATTTATTATTTTATCAAAAATATTATGTTGATAAGTTTAAAAATGGTAGCTATCTGACATTACATCTAAGGCCTTTTCATTATCATCGTTATCATATGCCTTTTTCTGGAAAATTAGAATTAAGCCTCTATATTCCACATTATAATGCTTTTGAGTTAGATCCTGACACTGAATCGATAGTCCCCAATCTATATTGCAATAATGAGCGCTACATTCTTTTTTTTGATACAGCACTTGGGAAGATGGCTATAGTTTTAGTTGGGTCTATTTACATAGGAGGAATCCAACCTGTTTGGCGTTCTAAACCTATCAAGAGTAAAAAAATTAAAAGGGATATTCATAAAAATATTGCATTAAAAAAAGGTGAGGAATTGGGGTGTTTTAAATATGGTTCAGGCATAATTTTATTGTTTGAGCCTGATAGCATCTCTTGGAAGAAAGAACTACGCAAAGGTAAAGAGATAATGGTTAACTCGGCTATTGCAGATTTAATCAAATAAGAGTGAGTTGCTTATTTGGAATTGAAGCTTTGCAATATTTGGCTGAATATATTTTCGCTTATGCTTTGAGGAGGCAGAGTAGCCCTTGTATTTAATAATGATATGCCGTGGCTTTGGGGTGCTTTCTGTTGGTAGTTATTATTACCCGATTGTGATTGAGACGCTAACTCGTGATGGGGAGGTAATGATATTAAAGGAAGGATATGGGCATCAGGAACTCGAGCGGTGAGCATGGGCGCACAGGTTTGTGGATTTGAAATGGAAGTCTGAGCTAGCTGTTGCTCTAAGTTACTAATTTGGTGGGCTTGATCAAGATTGAGAGCAGGAATTTTAATTTCTTT
Source organism: uncultured Coxiellaceae bacterium (assembly GCA_964639745.1). Lineage (GTDB taxonomy): Bacteria > Pseudomonadota > Gammaproteobacteria > DSM-16500 > DSM-16500 > JABDGC01. The sequence continues at coordinate 13,406 of CAZXFO010000135.1, forward strand.
GACTGTTTTTCCCGCTAAGGCATGATTGATGCGGCTAGTAGTCATAGTCCTGCTCCTCGGTTATTATTAATTAAGGGCAGGCATTGTAATATTAATGAAAAAGAAAGGCAATATAGTGTAATTTTTAAACAGGTTGGGCGGTATTAGGTGGTTATAGTTTTTAAGCGGAGAGCATGATCTATTAAAACTAAGGCTACCATAGCTTCGGCTATAGGAACAGCTCTAATTCCAACGCAAGGATCATGCCGGCCTGTCGTACTAATTTCAGCTGGATTACCCTTAATGTCTATAGTATTTGCTTTCTTTCTGATGCTGGCTGCTGGCTTGATAGCGATGCTGGCCTGTATATCTTGACCTGTGGATATGCCGCCTAAAATTCCGCCAGCATGATTTGTCATAAATCCTTCTGCTGTGATTTCATCTCGATTTTCTGAGCCTTTTTGTGTTACTACACCAAAGCCAGCACCAATTTCTACACCCTTAACTGCATTGATGCTCATTAATGCATGAGCTAAATCTGCGTTTAATTTATCGAAGACAGGCTCACCTAAACCAGCAGGCACTTTAGTTGCTGTCACTGTAATCCTCGCCCCGATTGAATCACCTTCACGACGTAGCTCTTCAATATGTTCAGCTAGTAGCTGTACTTTTTCTGGGTCGGGAAAAAAGAAGGGGTTTTTTTCTACAGTATCTAACATGATATTTTCAGCACGAATGTGTCCCATCTGTGCTAAGTATCCTTGAACTTTCAACCCAAACTTTTGCAGTAAATATTTTTTTGCTATTGCTCCCGCTGCGACTCTCATCATTGTTTCACGAGCTGAAGCGCGTCCTCCGCCACGATAATCACGGATGCCATATTTTTTGAAATAGGTGTAATCAGCATGCCCAGGACGAAATAGCTCTTTAATTTTTTCATAATCACTACTGCGTGCATCCTGGTTTTCAATCAGTAAGCCGATAGGGGTTCCAGTAGTTTTACCTTCAAAAACACCCGATAATATTTTTACTTGGTCTTGTTCTCTACGCTGAGAAGTAAATGAAGATGCCCCTGGCTTACGTCTATTTAATTCGGCCTGTATATCTTCTTCGGATAATTCGAGAAGAGGAGGGCAGCCATCGATTATACAACCATAGGCCGGGCCGTGACTTTCACCAAAAGTTGTGACTGTAAATAATTTACCGAAACTGTTACCTGACATTAGACCGTTTTTAAATCCGCAATATATTGATGTAATTGTTCAGCTGTAAGCATAAAAACGCCACCTCCGCCTCGATTAAATTCCAGCCAGGTAAAGGGTACTTTAGGAAGCTTTTCAGCTAAAGCTTCTTCACTATTACCTACTTCTACTATCAAGATGCCATGAGGTTTTAAGTGATCATGTGCTTGAATAAGAATTTGCAGAGCAAAATCTAAGCCTAATGTCCCTGCTACCAAACCTAAAGCGGGTTCATGGTTATATTCTGCTGGCAAGCCAGCCATTTCTTCATGGCTGACATATGGAGGATTGCTGACAATAATGTCATATTTTTTATTTATTAATGAAGCAAATAAATCAGATTGATGAAGTGTAACTTGATCTTCGACATGATGGCGTAGAGTGTTGATTTTAGCAACAGCTAACGCATCAGCTGAAATATCGCTGGCATCTACATGTGCTTCTGGAAATGCTTTAGCGCAAGCTATGGCAATACAGCCGCTACCTGTACAAAGGTCTAAAATATCTCTGACTTGATCAGGGTTTATCCATGGCTGAAACTGATTCTCAATTAGCTCTGCAATGGGTGAACGAGGTATTAGTACTCTCTCATCCACATAAAACTGGAGGTTGGCAAACCATGCTTCTTTGGTTAAATATGCTACGGGAATGCGGGTTTCAACGCGCTGATGAATAAGTTTTAAGAGTATTTCTTTTTCCCGAGCGATAAGTCGCGCATCTAAAAACTCAGCGCTAGTATCATAGGGAAGGTGCAAAGCATGCCATATTAGATAAAAGGCTTCATCTCGGGCATTATCAGTTCCGTGGCCATAATATAGGCCGGCCTCTTGAAAGCGGCTAATAGCATATCGGTAAAAATCACGTATCGTTAAAAGTTCATTTATCATAGTGTTGTCATCATATTTCTACTTCTCAAGTTTTGCAATAAAAGGTATGATTCGACTTTCTGCTTGCTTAAGGATACGGGTAATGCAAAAGGGGTTTGGTTCATTAGTTATTGACTTAATCGGTACAGAGCTCCAACCAGAAGAGCGGGAGTTAATTGCACACCCTTTAGTCGGCGGCATTATACTTTTTAGCCGTAATTACGAATCCTTAGCTCAGCTCAAGCAATTAACCCAAGCTATACGTCAGGTCAAAAATAAGCCACTTTTAATTATGGTCGACCAAGAAGGCGGAAGAGTACAAAGATTTAAAGAAGAATTCACTCGAATACCACCAGCAGCAGTATATGGCCAACAAGGTACAAAAGCTCTCGAGTTAGCAGCTGCAGGCGGTTATGTTATGGCAATTGAATTACTAGCTGCTGGTATTGACCTGAGTTTAGCCCCCATCCTTGATTTAAATAAAGGCGTCTCAGCTATCATTGGGGATCGCTCATTTCATTCAGACCCATATGAAGCTATTAAGCTTATTAATGCTTTCATTAATGGAATGAAACAAGCAGGCATGGCTGCAACCGGTAAGCATTTTCCTGGCCATGGCTCTGTAGCGCCAGATTCACATTTAGAGCTCCCTATTGATCATCGATCATGGGATGAAATTGTCAAAGAAGATTTGCAACCGTTTGTTTATTTCATTCGAAATAAAATTCCAGCTCTCATGACTGCTCATATTGCATTTCCTGCGGTTGATGAAATGCCAGTAAGTTTTTCACATCATTGGCTTACAGAAATTTTACGTGACCAGCTCCATTTTGAAGGCGTGGTTATGAGCGATGATCTTGATATGAAAGGTGCAGCAAGTATGGGTGATTACGCTGCTAGAATGCGTGCAGCCTGTGAAGCAGGTTGTGACATTATTTTACTTTGCAATAACCGGCCTGCTGTTATTCAAGTTTTAGATCATATTCCTTATGAGTCTTACTTGCTGGACCAAAGCAAATATGAAATGTTGCGAGGTCAGTTTGCTCTTGATCTTCCATTAACCCAAAATATTCAGTGGAAGAAAAATAGGGAGCTCATAGAAAGTTTAAACAACTCAATTTCATCTTCCTGTCAGACGAGAATTATATGATGACTACAAATCTTAAAGCGGAAAGTTTATTAGAAAATGCTGAGTGTATTTGCTCTAAAAAAGATATTGAAGCAGGCCTCGATCGTTTAGCAACAGATATTACAAGCAAATTGAAAGATACTTATCCAGTTATACTCTGCGTTATGGTTGGTGCATTAATCCCTACGGGTCACTTATTAACCCGCCTTAATTTCCCACTCGAAATCGATTACGTACATGCAACTCGTTATCGCGGGGCCATGAGAGGAGGCGATTTGCATTGGTTAGTTGAACCACGTACTGATCTTAAAGATAGAACGGTAATTGTGGTTGATGATATCCTTGATGGCGGATTAACACTAGCTGCTATATTAGATTATTGTCGCCAAGCCGGCGCTAAAGCTGTTTATTCAGCAGTCATGGTAAATAAAATTCGCGAACGTGAGCCGGGTGGTGATTTTGAGCCTGATTTTGTAGGTATAACTACAGAAGATCGTTTCTTAGTGGGCTTTGGCCTTGACTATGAGGGTCAATGGCGAAATCTACCAGAGATTTATGCAGTAAAAGGGTGACGCCAATTCTCCATCGCATTTCGTAAGGGATGTAGCGAGTGTGACAAATTAAAAGTAAGGAAGCTATGCAGCTACGTCGTCATTATCTAAGCAAACCTCTTTTATCTTTTTATCGCCGGGTCATGCCGGCAATTTCTCGCACTGAAAAAGAAGCACTTAATGCAGGAACCGTAGGTTGGGAAGGCGATTTATTCTCAGGCAAATTAGATTGGAATAAATTAAGAAGCATTGCAAAGCCAAAACTAAGCGTCGAAGAAGAATCATTTATAAACGGTCCCTTAGAGACACTTTGTGGCATGATTGATGATTGGGATATTAGCCATCACAAACTTGATCTTCCTCTTAATATTTGGAACTTTATTCGCGAACAAGGTTTTTTTGGCTTGCTTATTCCTAAAGAGTATGGCGGAAAAGGTTTTTCTCATTATGCCTGCTCACAAATACAGATCAAAATACAAGCTAGAAGTGTAACGCTCGGAACAACAGTCAGCGTACCTAATTCATTAGGCCCAGCTGAATTGCTGCTGCATTACGGTACGGAAGAACAAAAAAAACATTATTTACCACGATTGGCAAAAGGTGAAGAGATACCTTGTTTCGCTCTAACAAGCTCTTATGCAGGTTCTGATGCAACCGCGATGACAGATTATGGAATAGTCTGTCATGAAAAAGAGGGTGGCAAAATAGGCATTCGCCTGAATTTTAACAAGCGCTATATTACATTGGCACCTGTTGCAACCGTTATTGGCTTAGCATTTAAGTTATATGATCCTGATCATTTATTAGGTGACAAAGAAGAAATTGGGATCACCTGCGCACTTATTCCGCGCACCACAAAAGGTATAACTATAGGACGACGCCATTTTCCCCTTAATGCACCATTTCAAAATGGACCCATACAGGGTCATGACGTGTTTATCCCTTTAGAGTGGATTATTGGCGGCCCTGAACAAGCTGGGCAAGGGTGGAGGATGCTAATGGAATGTTTAGCCGGTGGCAGAGGCCTTTCACTGCCTGCTTTAGTAACGGGTGGAGCTAAAGCAGCTGTATTAGCGACATCGGCGTATTCTCGAATTAGGCGTCAATTCAAACAACCTATAGCTAGATTTGAAGGGGTGAGCGAGATTGTAGCAAAGATGGCTGCAAATTTATACACAATGGAAGCAAGTCGTCTTTTCATTTTGAGCGCACTTGATAATAATGAAAAGCCCGCAGTAGCTTCAGCCATTATTAAATACCATGCAACAGAAAAAGGGCGTCAAATAGGCAATGAAGCAATGGATGTGCATGGTGGTAAAGGGATTATTTTAGGTCCAAAAAATATATTAGGTCGAGCTTATCAAGCTATACCTATCGCTATCACAGTAGAAGGGGCGAATATTCTGACTCGTAATATGATTATTTTTGGCCAAGGCGCTATGCGCTGTCATCCTTTCTTATATCAAGAATATGAGGCAGCCCTCTCTGAGGATAAAGAAAAAAGATTATTAGATTTTGATCGAGCTTTTTGGGGCCATATAAAATTTATTTCTAAAAACTTTATTAGAACCTTTTGGCTAGGGCTAACTTCTGGATTCTTTATTAGAACACCAGAAAGCAAAATGAAACGTTACTATCAGCATCTGAACCGCTTAGCTTCCGCTTTTGCTTTATTAGCTGATATTTCTATCTTGGCCAATGGTAGCCAACTAAAGCGCAAAGAAAGTATTTCGGCGCGCCTAGGTGATATCTTGAGTCAACTTTATATGAGTTCAGCTATTTTAAATCATTACTACCATAATAATGAACCTGAAGAAGAATTGCCTTTAGCTTGTTTAGCTTCTAAGCTCTGTTTCTATGAAGCTCAACAGGCATTCAATCAAGTTTTAGCAAATTCACCATTTACTTTACTTTGGAAGATATTACAGTGGGTTATTTTTCCTTGGGGCAAACCATTCTCCATGCCTAAATTTGCCTTGTCAGAACAAGTTGCTCAACTTTTTTCTTCGCCCTCAGAAACCAGAGCTCGCTTAATTAACGATGTATTATTGGATAGTAAACAAGACTCCTTTTCTAACCTGGAAAATGCTTTCGCAAAGGTGATAGAATCCGAGCCTATAGAAAAAGTTTTAAGCAAAACAATTAACTTAAAAACCAGCCTTCTCAGCATTAATGATGCCGCAAAAATTGCTCTTGAGCGCGGCATTATTACACAACAACAATATGAATTATGTCTCGAAGCTGAAAATTATCGCCAGCAGGTGATTGCCGTTGATGATTTTGCTAATGAGGAATTACTAAGAAAATGAGATTAAGCAAAAATCTATTTCCCATATTTTTTTATCTTGGTTTGCTTACTTTTGTTTTTTTACTTGCTGAGATAAGTTTCTTTATTCAATCAACTCAGATTTACTTTCATGATTTTAAGTTTATTTCTCACCATATTGCAGTACCTATTAAAATTTTCCCAGGCATTGTATTTTTTGTTTTTGCGCAACTTTTTTTACACTTTTGTTACTGCCTAGCCATTGGAATAATTGCAATAACTGTGATTGATCACTTTAAGTTAAAAAATGAAATTAAAGTCAGTGTTAGCTTATGGTTACTCGGCATTATTACTATTTTTGTTGCTAACCAATATTATTTTCCTAATTCCAAATTTTCTGAATTAACCAGATTTATTTTCCCAGATGAGCTTATTGGTCTATTACTAGGCATTTTAGGCTTATTGTGTGCCAGCATTGTAGCTATTTTTATTTGGGCTAGCTTTAGAAAGCTACCACGAAGATATACAGCTTATTTTATAATAACGATGATTTCATACCTGGGTTACAACTACTTATCTCTTCAAACGCATCACATTAATGCCGCTGCGTCTCCACAAAAACCTAATATTATCATTATTGGTATTGATTCCGTTCGGCCTGATTTTTTGAGTTTTTTTGGTGGAAATGTGGCAACGCCATTTTTAGATTCAGTTTTAAGTAAGTCTACAGTGTTTTCAAATGCCTATACACCCTTAGCGCGCACGTTTCCCTCCTGGATCTCTATCCTCAGTGGAAAATACCCTAAAGAATCGGGTATACGTTTTAATTTAGCTCAAGCTAATAATCAAAACATGGCCTTACTACTTCCTAATTTATTGCATGAACAGGGTTATAAAACTATTTATGCGACTGATGAAGTTCGTTTCAGCAACATTGATCAAAAATTTGGCTTTGATGAAGCTATTATCCCCCCAATTGGTTTGAATGACTTCTTACTAGGAACTTTTAATGATTTTCCATTATCTAATTTATTTATTAATTCTAAAATAGGGGAATGGTTGTTCCCTTATAGTTATGCAAACCGATCAGCCTTTATCACCTACAATCCCAACAGTTTTCTATCACGCATTAATTCTTCTCTACAACAAAAACAAGATAAGCCTTTATTTTTAGCAATTCATTTTTGCTTACCGCATTATCCGTATCTATGGAGCCAATATTCTGGTGTTAAAGATGAAAAAGCCCTAAGCCGCTACAAGGCTGCGATCATACAGGCTGACAAACAGGTCAAAAGCTTGCTGGACATATTGGAGAATCAGCAGATCCTAAATCATGCTCTTGTTGTTTTACTTTCTGACCATGGAGAAGCTTTGGAGCTTGATGGGGATAGAGTTACAGCTGCTAAAACTTATATTACCGATCGTCATTCAACAAAAATGCCTCGTTTTTATCCACCTAGTGCTGATGATGAAGCGGTCAATCAATCTGCAGGACATGGCACGGATGTATTAGGTTTAACTCAATACCGCACTTTATTAGCAGTGCGTTTATACGGACTTGGAAACCAAGCAATTAAAATAGACCAGGAGCCTGTATTAACATTAGACATAGCACCGACTTTATTGGCTTTCCTTAACATTAAGTCTAATAGCACGGGTGTGTCATTACGTGATCAAATAATTACTAAGCAACAATCAAAGTTGCCTAAATCCCGAATCATTTTTCTGGAAAGCGACTTCTCTCCCCAAGCCATTAGGAGCGTACATCCTGAAACTCGTAATTTAGTTTTTGAAGGCATCGAATTTTTTCGCATTGATCCTGCTACCACTCGCATCCTGGTGAAGGATTCAATGGCTAAGCTAATTATTTCAAGTAAACAATATGCAGCTTTAGAACAAGGCTGGATTCTAGCTTTATACCCACGCCCAGATGAGAAAATGACACCGGTGCTTGTTAATCTTTCAACAGGCGAGTGGACCACTGATTTAAGTACTGCTTTTGCAAAAAATTCTCCTCATCGCCATCTGTTATCAGCCTTAAAATCCTTTTATGGAAAAGAAATTAGTCAAATAATCACCCCTTAGTGTGCATATTTATTAACATATACGTTTTTAATTTTTCAAATTGTGCAACAAAGATTTTGCAACGTAACTTTAAATCACAAAAAAATGTAACCTATTGATTTATATAGCCTATTTACTTGTGTACATTTTGTGACAAATTCTATTCGACGTTGAGCTGCTGCTATAAAAGTGAGTTTTCTAAAGCTTATTAACAAAGTTATCCACAGTTTCTGTGGACAAGTAATATTTCGTATATGTTCTTAAGAAGATAGCACGATAATATTGACAATCTATTGTAGTCATCACATTCTTAGGGCTTTAAATAGTAGGAGAACAGTAATGTCTTTTGATGCCCATCGCGAAACTTTGCATTTCCAGACAGAAGTAAATCAGTTACTTCATCTTGTTGTTCATTCACTCTACAGTAATAAAGAAATCTTTCTTCGAGAACTTATTTCTAATGCTTCAGATGCTGCTGATAAATTACGATTTGAAGCACTTGCCAATAATGCACTCTATGAATCTGACTCCGATTTAAAAATCTGGATTAGCTTAGACAAAGAAAACAAGACCATTACCATTAAGGATAATGGTATCGGTATGAGCCGAGACGAAGTTATTGAAAACCTCGGGACAATAGCAAAATCCGGTACCCGCGAGTTTTTAGCTCGATTAACAGGCGATCAAAAAAACGATGCTCATTTAATTGGGCAGTTCGGTGTCGGATTTTACTCCGCCTTTGTTGTCGCTGATAAAGTCGTTGTACGCACGCGTAGGGCTGGTTTAACTGAAGACCTTGGTGTTTGTTGGG
>CAZXFO010000136.1:0-8699 GCA_964639745.1 uncultured Coxiellaceae bacterium
CGGCGTAATGCCAACATTACATAAAAAATCACACCACAACCGGCCAGATTTTTGCTAGGGAAGCTATCATGAGGTTGATTAGGATTTACGATAGCATCAGCTTCAGGAAGAGTATCGCTAGGTAAATGATGATCTGTAATCACCACTTTCATGCCTGCAGCTTTCGCAGCCAACACACCCGCATGATTTGCGATACCATTATCAACAGTAACAATGAGCGATGGGTTAAAGTCTTTTGCTACTTCAATTAATTCAGGCGTTAACCCATACCCGAAAGCGAAGCGATTCGGCACTAAAAAATCAATGTGCTTAGCGCCAAAGCTCTTCAATGCGCGAACAGCAATAGCTGTACTAGTAGCACCATCAGCATCGAAATCGCCAACTACTAAAATTTTTTCTTGTAAAATAATAGCTTGGGCTAGCAAGGCAATCGCATTATCGAGCCCTAAAAGACCTTCATACGGCAGCAGGCTTTCTAGATTGCGATCTAATTCGCGAGTAAAAACGCCCCGAGCGGTATAAATGCGTTTTAATAAATCAGGAACATCTTTTGCTAAATCTTGATCACTAGATGCTACCGAGCGCCTTACTATTTTTTTCTTCATGGTTTTCCAAACGCGCTTTCATCAACTGTAAATTATAACGATTAATAGCTGTGACGCTCCAAATAGAGCAGCCGACCCACATTAAGATAATAGGTACAGGATAATGGCTGCTTAGCACTATAAATGCAACAACTATCATTACAACACCACCACGAATGGAGGAATACAACAACCCTAACGGGCCAAAGAATATAGAAAACAATAAAGCAGCGGTCGTATTTTTATATGGTAATTCTGGCATAGCAAACTCCTAACAATGAATCCCTAGTATGCTACAAACAAAAAAGGGCGCCAAGCGCCCTTTTCGTTTTTTTGAGATCAATTAGCTGATAGTTAATTGGTCTAAGATTGCTTTGAGTTTTTCTTCACTCATCTTGTTAAAGCCTTTAACGTTTTTCAAATCATCAGTAGATTTGAAATCGCCATTCTTTTTACGATAAGAAACAATGGCTCTGGCTTTAGCAGGGGTTATCCCTTTAACTTTAGTTAATTCTTTAATAGTTGCTTTGTTGAGATCAACTTTGGTTTCGGTAGTTACTTGAGTTGTAGTGGTGCTACCTTGATCATCAGTGGCTGTAGTGGTAGTTGTTTGAGCTGTACCTTGATCGTTGGTAGTGGTAGTGGCTTGAGTAGCGCCTTGATCGCTAGTTACAGCAGTAGTAGTTTCATCTGCAAAAGCGGGTACAACTAAAGCCATGGCGGTTAAAGCCGCTAATATTGAGCGAATTAGCATAGGTGAGTCTCCGTATTCATTATGTGAAAGTTCACCACTGTTTAGCTTCCCCAGTGGCCTTTAATCCAAGATTATTAATGAAAAATCAGGCAATTGCAACCATAAAAATCTCTAGAGAGACCCAGCATTTTTTGTGATAAAATCCCCCACCGAAATTCATCATTTAGCGGAGCAAACGAAAAACATGAAACACCAAAAAACTATACTAAATAATTTTCTTTTCTCATTTGTATTTTTTTTACTCGCCAGTTTAATTTTTAGCCAGGCATCAGCTAATCCCGTTATTCCCGTTTCAACTGCCGCACAGCCGGCTTTTACGCCTACAGCTCCCAATATCAACGCCAAGGGCTTTATCCTCATTGATGCCAATAGTGGCCGGGTCATTGCTGAAAGCAATGCTGATACTCGCCTCCCACCAGCAAGCCTTACCAAACTGATGTCTATGTATATTGTTTCGAGCGCTATCAAGAGCGGCGCTATTCATTGGGATGATAAAGCACGAGTCAGCACCAAAGCTTGGAAAGCTGAGGGTTCACGAATGTTTATTAAAGTGAATGATGAAGTTCCGATTAGGGATTTAGTTCAAGGAGTGACTGTTGCCTCTGGTAATGATGCTACGATCGCATTAGCTGAACATATTGCAAGCTCAGAAGAATCATTTGCCAATATGATGAATGATCAAGCAAAGCAATTAGGCATGAATAACTCTCATTTTACTGATAGTACTGGCTTACCCGATCCTGAACATTATTCAACGCCTAGAGATTTTGCTACATTAGCCAGAAGTTATATCCATAACTTTCCTGAAGATTATCATTTCTTTTCTGAAAAATGGTTCACTTATAACAACATCCGCCAACCCAATCGCAATCGCTTATTATGGCAATATCCTGCTGCAGATGGCTTTAAAACCGGTCATACAGCAGATGCTGGCTATTGCTTAATTGCTTCTGCTACAAAAGATGGCATGCGCCTAATTAGCGTAGTGATGGGTTCACCAAGCGAGCGCATTCGCACCGAAGAATCTATTCGCCTTTTAAACTACGGCTTCCGTTTTTTTGAAACTCATAAACTATATAATGCCAATGAAGCCATTGCCAAACCAAGAGTTTGGAAAGGCGCCAACAAAGAAGTGCCTATGGGTTTGGCAGAAGATTTATACGTTACTGCATCTGCAGGGCAATATAAAAATATTCAAACCAATATGGTCATGAATACCCAACTTAAAGCACCTATAGTTAAAGGCAACACCTATGGAACTTTAAACGTCACGCTAAATAATCAAGTGATTGCAAGTAAGCCTATTATCGCTTTACAAGATGATCCAAAGGGCTCTTTCTGGAAAGGTATTACTGATAGCATCAGCTATAGCTTCCACAAGATGTTTGCAAAAAATGAGAAAGAGAAAGAAACTTTAAACAATAGCTAATGGTAGAAAATTGCAGCCGCATAATAAAGTAATCGTACGCCAGTTAGGCAGGCAAGAATATCTGCCCTGCTGGCGTGCTATGCAAAAATTTACTGATAGCAGAACAGAAGAAACTCCCGATGAAATATGGGTATTGGAACATCCGCCGGTTTTTACACAAGGCCAAAGCGGTAAACCTGAACATATACTAAATCCAGGTGATATTCCTGTTATCCAAATTGATCGAGGTGGTCAAGTTACTTATCATGGCCCTGGGCAAATTGTAGTTTATACGTTAGTTGATATTAAACGGAAAAATTTTTCTATTCGCCAGTTTGTTTCTCGATTAGAACAAACTGTCATAGACTTATTAGCTGAATACAACATCCAAGCAGAGTCAAACTGCAAAGCTCCAGGTGTTTATGTTAATGATAAGAAGATTTGTTCAATTGGCTTACGGATTAGACGCGGCTTCGCTTTTCACGGCATTGCGTTTAACGCAGCTATGAATTTAGCGCCTTTTAACAATATTAATCCTTGTGGTTATGCAGGATTAAAGATGACACAGCTAAGTGAATTAAAACCAGAAGTTGATACTGAGAATACTAAGTCAAAATTAATAGCTTGTTTAATAAATAATTTGGGGTATGCGGAGATAATATGAAAAATGAAGCAGTAACCAACAAGCAACGCGGTGCAGAAAAGCTTGCTCGCATTCCCATTAAAATTGAACCTACAGAAAACCCGCTCCGCAAGCCTGAGTGGATAAAAATACGAATTTCGCCTAGCCCTGCTGTTGGTAAATTAAAACAATTATTGCGTGAAAATAATTTAGTAACTGTTTGCGAAGAAGCCTCATGTCCCAATCTATCAGAATGCTTCACTCACGGCACAGCAACCTTTATGATCATGGGTGACAAATGCACCCGCCGTTGCAGCTTCTGTGATGTAGCACATGGCCGACCTGATCCACTCGATGAACAAGAACCCTTTAATCTTGCCAAAACTATTGCTGCCATGGAATTACGTTATGTTGTAATTACTTCGGTTGATCGTGATGACTTGAAAGATGGCGGCGCCAGTCATTTCTCAGCTTGCATCAAAGCAATTCGAGAAAAAAGCCCAAGCATCAAAATTGAAGTACTAGTGCCTGATTACAGAGGCCGCATGGAACTAGCTTTAGATAAAACTGGCGAAGCACTTCCTGATGTCTTTAACCACAATATCGAAACTGTGCCAAGACTTTATAAACAAGCTCGGCCTGGCTCAGACTATGCGCATTCTTTGCGTTTACTACAAGAATTCAAAAAGCGCTATCCTACAATACCTACAAAATCAGGCATAATGCTAGGGTTAGGAGAAACCGATGAAGAAACCATACAGACATTAAAAGATTTGCGAGCCCATGACGTTGACATGGTGACTTTAGGCCAATATTTACAACCTAGCCGCCACCATCTACCTGTCACACGCTTTGTAACACCTGAACAATTTAAAATGTTTGGTGATATAGCTAAGGAATTAGGCTTCACCAATGTAGCAAGCGGCCCCTTAGTCCGATCTTCATATCATGCGGACAAGCAGGCAGCAGGGGAAGAAGTTAATTAAGGACAGCAAATGAACACTGATATAGTCAATTCAGTTTTACAATGGCTTAATACGCATGGCGAGTATTCTTGGCTAATTACCTTCATTATTTCAGCAAGTGAATCGGTCGCTATTATTGGCACTATTGTGCCAGGCAGCATCACTATGACAGCCATAGGAGCGCTTGCTGGCTCTGGCATTATTCCTCTGTGGTCGACATTATTTTGGGCATTTCTTGGTGCAGTAGTTGGTGATGGTATCAGTTATTGGATTGGCTATTATTTTAAAGATCGTATACGCCTAATGTGGCCTTTCCGCCAAAATATCTCTTTGCTACATAAGGGTGAAAAATTCTTTAATCGTTACGGTGGCATGGGTGTTTTTATTGGCCGTTTTGTAGGGCCGATCCGCGCATTAATACCAGTTGTGGCAGGTATGATGGGCATGACTCCTTGGCGCTTCACTATTGCCAATGTTACCTCAGCTGCTTTATGGGCGCCTGTTTACATGTTACCTGGTATTCTCTTAGGTGCAGCCTCTTTAGAGTTGCCGCCTGACATTGCAACACGAGTTATGCTGATTTTATTATTCTGGTCGCTATTCATTCTGCTTTGCTTATGGCTGATTCGCAAAATTCCTGCGATCATACACCAGCAAATTATTCGCGCATTGAACGCGCTGTGGAATAAGCTGCAAAAATCTCGCCATGGCGGATTAATAAAAGCTTTATTACGGCACCATAATCCCGCCCAAACTTCTATACAACTAACGCTTTTCTTTTATTTATTGCTTGTTTCCGGAGTCTTTGCTTACCTTGCTCTCTTTATTAAAAATCACGGCTCGGAAGCTCTTTTTATCAATCAATCGGTCTATCATCTTTTCCGTGGCATTTACACCACTGATGGCAAAAACATTATGGTCTTCATAACTCTATTGGGCCAAAAACAAGTACTTTTACCCGCTGCCGCCTTGATTATCGCCTGGCTTTTCTTGCAAAAACGTTGGAATGTTGCTTTACATACCTCAGGACTTTTTTGCTTAACAGCTGCTTCAATTCATTTCATTAAAAATTATGTTCAGAGCGCAAGACCTTGGGGTGTTTTAGAATTGCCAACATCATTCTCTTTTCCTAGCGGTCACTCAACCCTAACTACTGTATTTTATATTGGCTTTGCATTACTCATAGCAAAATCTCTAACTCGTTTTAAGCGCAAGCTTAGCTACACGCTTGCATTAGCCATAGCTGCTATCATTAGTCTTTCGCGGCTATATCTAGGCGTGCATTGGTTTACTGATATTATTGGTGCTTGGCTATTAGCTGCTGCTTTATTAATACTAATTTCAATTCTTTATAACCGTTACCAAGATAAGCCGCTTAAAGTAAAGAAGCTATTATCAATTACATTCGTCTGCCTCTTTCTTATATATTTACCAGCAGCTTATTATTATGTACCAAAGCTGCAAAATGATTTTACTAAACTTGATTTCCCTGCTCAGGAATCAGAGATGGATATCTGGTGGAACAGCCAAGATAAAAATTTCTTACCTGAATGGCGAGTCAGCTTAGTCGGCTTACCCTCTCAATCTATCAACCTAGAATGGGCTGATCAATTGCCTACTATCGAAAAAACGCTGATGAAGAGCGGGTGGCAAACTCCGCCTGATCGCGCCTGGATAGATATATTATTCCGCGTATCGGGTATTCAAAGTAATGAGCATTTGCCATTAATTTCGCCTTTCTATTTAGACAAGAAACCAGCCTTAGTTTTGGTTAAACAAGTTCGGAAAGACAAAATTCTTGTTATTCAACTATGGCCATCAAACCGTGTATTAAGCAAAACACATGAGCCTATTTGGGTTGGCGTAGTCGGACTCGTACCTAGAACTTACGGATGGCTATCCCATCATAACAAGATGGATATTGATATCACTCCCGATTTAGTTTTTGACGGCAAAACTAATGCTCAGCATAAGCTCATCCAGGTAATGATTCCAGGTAAAAGACGGGATAGGCAGCAAACAATACTATTGGTGAGATAACATCCATGCCGCATTACAGAAGTAGTACCCACTATTAATAAACTGCCACTTTTAGTGATAGCAAAACCTAGATTTATCGCCCACTATATGGGCTTATAATGATGACAGCGGTATAAATTCCCTGCCTATTGGTGAGCTCTAGCCCCTCCCTTAACCTCTTGATTAACAATTAAAATAATTCTGCTTTTATCTCTTATACTTAACATGTGCTCCCCGAAGGCATAATTTATGAGCCAAGATAGAGCGAATAATCAACAGGAATCAATCTCATCTCAAAGAGATAATCTAACTCAAGAGAATTTTGCTGAAAATCTCGCTTTTATTGTGAATATTCCTTTAGCTTTAGAATTTAAAGATTCAGAGAAAACTCATTTAGATTTTGAAGCAACACTCAACAAAATTAAAGCAACACAAAATGCTTATTTACAAGGATATACACCTGAAACTAGCCCCCCTTTCAAAATGGTATTTTGTGTTAATTCCCATACCGCACAAATAGAATTTTTAAATACATTTAAAAAACAGTGGGATCTTGCTAAGACAAATAATAGCTTATGGAAAGAAGCCAGTGAAATTTCAGTCATCACTCAAGCTTGGAGTGGAAGTAAATTCCCATATGGTCAAATTAGAAATGGATTATTACACAGCAAAGAAACACAAGATGAGATCAAGCTGTTTCAAGAGAAAGGCTTTTACCCATATGTAGCAATAAGTGACAGCGACACAGGTAATCGTCTCGTTGAGTTAAATGGCGAGATCAAACATATTTTTGCAGCCATACAACAGCGTCTTAATAAAAAATTAAACTCGCCGCCTTCTGAACCATCATCACCCGAAGAAATAAAACAGCATAACGATAGTCCACGCGTGTCCATGAGCATATCAGTAAAAAAAGGTGACCTTTCAGAGGGAGAAATAACACCATCCAACAGCTTTTTCATCCGTCCTTACCTGATTGCTGGTGGATACCGACCAACCTCAACTGAAACCAACCAAGAAACAAGAACAAGAAGCATACAACGTGATATGCACATCAGAGAACAGCTAGCCAATACGGTTAATCCATTGGGACCTTATTTTCCTGAACCTAATTTATTCTTAGATGCAAAAATTGCAGATAAAGTTAATTTTGGCAGAGGATCTGGCGAATTCTTACAATTAAGAAAAGAAGTTTCACAATTAATAATGCAAGATATGCTGAATGGCAAACCAATCAACATTTCGAATGAAGAATGGTTAGCACAGGTGCAAACTAATATCCAAAATAACCGCCACCCTGAAAGAAATACAGCTATTACCACTTTCTTCGATTTAGCAATAGAAACAAACACTGACAGATTGTTCAGAAAGGTTGAGCAAATGACTGAGGAAATCAATAATAATTTAGTTGCTCAACACCACCAAAATGCTGTTAATGCCAAACCTGCATTTTTATTAAATCGCTATGATAGCAATAGAAATGGTAAAGAGATTTTTACTAAGATTAGAGACTTTATAAACGAAAACAAAGGCAATATGTCAAAAACCATAGAATTTTACCATGAGCTCATGTATAGCCAAAAGCGGGAGCAGCCTGAGTACAAAGGGATCTTCTCGATCAGAGCTATGAGCAGTTTAGGACAAATGATAATAAAATATTAGATCTAACGCAGGACCTTATTAAAGAAAGCAAGAATATTACTACATTGCAAGAAGGTCATTCAAATCGCTCTGCAGCTGAGCTTACTACCCCGGAGCACACAGCCTTGGACATTTTAAATACAGCCACTGCAACCGTTTATGGAAAAGATATCAATACATTATTGAAAGAACACTGGCAAAATGAGTTACAATACTTCAACGAGGCGTATAAGCAGCAAGGTGTTACAGCAACTAGTGGGAATCAACAAAATATCCAGATAGCTGCCAGCAGCAGAAGAATAATTAATTCAGAGGTGTTAATAGAAGCACACAGACAATTAGATGATATTGGAAGAATAAATAGCCAAGCTACTTGGAAGACATTTAGAAACATAGTTACCAAAGAAGTTAATGATCAACAAACTACAAGCACAAGTGAGTTTATTTATAAAATTGGTCCAAGCAGTCATTAGATTATGAAGATATATAGAATTAATAATAATTATCAGGTGATTTATGAAAAGTTATAGTTTTTTTTCTAAAAGCTCTTCTGAAGATCTTTCTGAGACAGAAAAAGGCGTTCTAAATTATATTGAGCTCGCTATTGATACCAATGATCAAAAGATGTTAGATAAGGTAAAAAATTCAGTAATCCAATATGATAGCGACAGAATCCTTAGATTCTGCAATATAAGCAATAGATTTA
>CAZXFO010000137.1:0-2435 GCA_964639745.1 uncultured Coxiellaceae bacterium
TGCAAGTATTAGAAAAAGCAAAACCGATAAAATTAATGATTCTCGATGTAGATGGAGTCCTTACTAGCGGAGAATTACTCTATAGCAAAGATGCCATAGATTATAAAGCCTTCAATGTAAAAGATGGTCTGGGGATTAGATTACTACAAAAATCTGGTATTGAAATTGCTATTATTACTACCTGCAAATCTGACATTATTAAAAAACGAGCTCAAGATTTAGGGATTACCTACCTTTACCAAGGGTATGAAGACAAATTAGTTCCCTTTCTTGAATTAAAAGAAAAACTTCAATTACAAGAATCTCAAATTGCTTATATCGGTGACGATTTACCTGATTTGCCAATTATTCGTCGTGTTGGCTTAGGCATGACAGTTGCTAATGCACCGAGCATCCTACATCAACAAGCAGATTATGTTTCGAAAGCACCAGGCGGTCAGGGAGCTGTTCGTGAAATTTGTGAGATGATTATGCAAGCACAAGGCACTTATTCAGACATTATTGGAGCTTATTTACAATAATGATATCTCTAAAAAATCTATCCTTAGCATCACTGGCAAGCATTTCTCTTCTGTTAAGTGGGTGGTCTTTTTTTGTGTACAATAAAAAAGTCATTAATCCGAGAGACCATAGTAAACCAGATGCTTTTATGGAAGATGTAGTTGCAACTGTAATTGATAAACAAGGAAACCCCAGCTTACAAATTGTTGCATCCAAAATGGTGCATTACATCGAAAACGACAGCACTGAAATTTCGAATCCGTGGCTAACACTTTATCGCAAATCACCCAAGCCCTGGCAATTAACCGCCGAACATGCAAAAACCTTCCAGGGCGTTAATCAAATTTATTTGTGGGAAAACGTAGTCATTAATCACCCAGGTGATGAGCAAAATCAAAAAACCACATTATTAACCCCCACTCTTAAAGTCTTTCCTGAAAGACAAGTCGCCATGACTGATGACCCCGTTATTATTACCCAACCCAATACCACCATTCACGCCATCGGCATGAGCGCTGATCTTGTCTCCGGAGCTGTAAAATTACTTTCACAAGCTCAGGGAGAATTTAGTGTTAAAGAATAGCGCCCTAAGCTTAGCTTTCTTTTTTGGTGTAATGTCAGCCGCGAATGCTACGCCTCCCAATAAAACATCTGTTATGCATATTATTTCAGACAGCTCACAGTATAACTATAAAAAAGGTGAAACATGGTTCATCGGCAACGTTAGGATTGACCAGGGCAATACACATTTGATTGCCGATCGAGTTGTCACTAAAAAAAATGCAGAAAATAAAATCCAAGAAGCTGTAGCTTATGGCATAAAGCAATTAGCCCATTATTGGATGCAGCCCCAGCCCGGCGAAAAGCAAATACATGCCCAG
The DNA here is from genome assembly GCA_964639745.1 of uncultured Coxiellaceae bacterium. GTDB lineage: Bacteria > Pseudomonadota > Gammaproteobacteria > DSM-16500 > DSM-16500 > JABDGC01. The sequence goes on from CAZXFO010000137.1 coordinate 1,383, forward strand.
GCTAAAATCATGCATTTCTATCCTCTCAAATCGCGTATAGTTCTAAAAGGTGATGTATTTGTCACTCAAGGAGAAAATCATTTTAAAGGCCAAATTATTGTTTATAATATTGAACAGCGGACTCTTACGGTGCCACCAACCAAAAATAGCCGCTCCACTTTTGTAATTGACACTTCGCAGATTAAAGAAATGCTATGAAAGTATTACAAGTTAGCCATATCAGCAAAAAATTCAAAGCACGAGAAGTCGTGAAAGATGTCTCTTTGCATATTAATCAAGGAGAAGTTGTTGGCCTGTTAGGGCCAAATGGAGCTGGTAAAACGACCTCTTTTTACATGATAGTAGGACTAATTCCCTGTGATAAAGGGCAAATTCTTCTCAACGGAAGTGATGTCACTCGTGCGCCCGTACATATACGAGCTCAACAAGGTCTTAGCTATTTACCTCAGGAACCTTCAATTTTTCGCAAGCTAAATGTAGCTGACAATATCATGGCTATTTTGGAAATCCGCGATGATTTAACCAAAACTCAGCGACATGAATTATTGGAACAGTTATTAAAAGAGTTTCATATTGAACACCTGCGCGATACGCTTGGTATCAGCTTATCTGGGGGGGAAAGAAGGCGCGTAGAAATTGCGCGGGCATTGGCTACCGAACCTAAGTTCATTTTATTAGATGAGCCTTTTGCTGGCATCGATCCTATTTCGGTGGTTGGAGTCAAAAAGATTATTCAACATTTATCAAAACGCGGTATTGGTGTTTTAATCACTGACCATAACGTCAGAGAAACCCTGGAGATCTGTCAAAGGGCCTCAATAGTTAACGATGGCAGAATCCTTTGTGAGGGAACTCCACAAGAGATTTTAGATAACAAACGGGTACGAGAAGTTTATTTGGGCGACGAGTTTAACTTATAGATGATAGATAAGCATATTACTATTAGCAATAAATACGGCCTACATACTCGCGCAGCGGCCAAGCTTGTCAGTATTGCTAAAAAATTTCATAGTAAAATTGAACTCGTAAATCAGGCTAATCAAGCATTTGACT
>CAZXFO010000138.1:0-4509 GCA_964639745.1 uncultured Coxiellaceae bacterium
GGGTGGCGCAATCAATGTACCAGGTAACGTACATGAAGCTGATCCTTCTCTTGCTCAACAAAAAGCGGAGTGGAATTTTTATATAGATCCATATGCAGCACAACAAGTATTAAATTCTGGTGTAGCAATAACCTTAGTTCCATTAGATGTTACCAACCAAGTGCCCCTAGACATGAATTTTTATAAGCAAATTGAAAGTTGGGGCAATACCGCTGAGGGTAGTTTCTTATATAATTTACTCACTCAAAATAAAGCCATGCTTTTAAACCACCTCTGGTATTTTTGGGATCCACTTGCTGCCGCTATAGCAGTTAACCCCTCAATTGCTAAAATAAAGACTTTACCCATCACTGTAGTACAAGAACCTGAAATATGGTCAGGGGCCACCGTCGTTGATAGACATAAAGGGCGACCCATTCAAGTATGTATGAAAGTTGATAGCAGAAAATTTAAAAGCTTACTTTTAGAGATGACAATATAATTAATAAAACCAAGGACGATAATATGCTAAAAAAAATCACCTTAATAAGTTTAATAATTCTTTCACCCCTAGCAATTGCAGAAACACAAACTCCTCCACCTAATAATTCAGCTATAAAAAATAGCAAGCCTTACAAAGTAGTAGCAAAAACAGCTAGCAAGACATATAACAGCATTAAAAATAGCACCCCTTACATGGGTTTTGGGTTAGGCAACCAAAATGCAAAAGGATATAACGGGCTTTATGGCCAAGTTTTTGCAGGCCTTGGTATGCGCTCAGCTGAAGATACTTATTACGTAGGCGGCGAAGTATGGGTAAACTCAGGCTCTCTGCCCTTATCGCAAAAATATTTTCATCGGACTGTTTATGGTGCTGGCGTTAGCCTTATGCCTGGCATTATTTTAAACCATGATAGTTTAATCTATGCTCGAATCGGCACTGGCACATTCCGTTATAATAAAGATCTTAGTTATTTTACTGGCGGCCAACTCGGCATAGGTTTTCAAAGTAAATTTTCCGATAACTGGGATTTACGCGGCGAATATGTTTATACCGGTAGCGGTGTTATGACAGGCTTTGGTAATATGAGCTTAAACTTATTCAATCTAGCATTGGTTTATAACTTTACAGCCACTTGATTGAGAATCTCTTTAGGCTTTATCAGTGTAAGTACTTCGTAAGGCTCTGGGTGACTGAGGTCTACTAAGGCGCGCTACCAGACCCCGCAATAAATTCCTGTGATAAATTAGCGATACTGTCTAAATAAACGAACAGGAATTTTGCGGGGAGACAGCTTTTATATAAGTGAACACTTATGATGAAGATAACCGGACCCGTAGTACGCTGCACTCAGATGACATAGTGTTCAGGATGACGCGAGGACAATTGTCACTCAGACACTTGTGAAAATAAGGAAGAATCTCTACAAAGCAACATAAGAGCAATCATAACAACAGCCTACCCTACTCGCCAAGTGGTCCCTTTTGCAGTATCTTCAATAGTCACACCTAATACTGATAACTCATTACGAATACGATCTGCTTCAGCCCAATTTTTTTCGGCACGAGCCTTATTTCTTAATGCGATTAATTCCTCAACATGGGCTGCATCAATATCATTATTAGATTTCAAGAAAACTTCAGGATCCATTTGCAGTATACCTAACACGCAACCTAATCGTTGCAATAAAGCACCGTGGCTAGCTGCTGCTTGCTCATCAACATTTCTCAATCGCTGGATTTCATGCGCTAAATCAAACAATACTGACAGTGCAACCGGCGTATTGAAATCATCATTCATGGCTTCAATAAATTGTTTTTCATAGGCGCTGTCAACAATGCTTGATGCCTTCGACAACCCTCGCAAAGCAATATAAAACCGCTCTAAAGCTTGACGTGCTTGTGGAATTGCAGTTTCATTAAACTGTAATGGACTTCGATAATGGCTAGCAATAATAAAATAACGAATCGCTTCAGGCTGATATTCTTTTAGCAAATCTCTAATCGTAAGAAAATTGCCAAGTGACTTAGACATTTTCTCTTGGTTAACCTGCACATAACCATTGTGCATCCAGATGCTTACAAATTTTTTATCGGTAGCTGCCTCTGATTGAGCAATCTCATTTTCGTGATGAGGGAAAATCAAATCTTTACCACCACCGTGTATGTCGAAATGATCGCCTAACAAATTGAGAGACATAGCTGAGCATTCAATATGCCAGCCAGGACGCCCCTCTCCCCACGGCGAAGACCAAGAAGGCTCACCTGCTTTAACACTTTTCCATAATACAAAATCTAAGGGATCTTTTTTAACATCATTAATTTCAACGCGTGCACCGCTTTCTAGATCATCAATGTTTCGATGTGATAAACAGCCGTAAGGCTTAAAACTCCGCACATCAAAAAACACATCGCCATTAACTGCGACATAAGCATGTTTTTTTTGAATGAGTTTTTCAATTAACTTTATCATTTGGGGTATATATTCGGTGGCGCGGGGCTCGTGGTCAGGTAATACTAAATCGAGCGCTTTTAAATCGTCCCACATTGCCTGAATAAAACGCTCAGCCAAAGCATGAAAATCTTCATGGTTTTCATTGGCTCTTTTAATGATTTTATCATCAACATCAGTAATATTACGGACATAGGTTACATCAAAACCTATAAAACGAAGGTAGCGAACAATAACATCAAATGCTGTCAGCATACGCAAATGACCAAGATGACAAAAGTCATATACGGTCATACCACAGACATACATTTTGACTTTGCCAGCCGTGGCCGGCTTGAAAGCTTCTTTTTCCTGAGTAAAGCTATTATATATTTTTAGGTTTTGCATCTTAGACTCAAAGTGCTTTAGGCAGTGCTGCAACAGTGTTAAAAGCTCGGCTAAAACGCTCCTGCATACGCTCAGGACCTAAAATAGCAGCAATTTGACCTAATTCGGGGCCATCAACTTGTCCCGTCAAAGCTACACGTAATGGCTGATATAATTGCTTACCGGATAAATTCAATTCAGTTTTTATGGTCTGCAGGATGTTTTTAAAATCTGCGCCATGTTGCTCAACAGCTTGCTCAGCTTCCACAAAGAATTGTTCACCTGCTTGTTGCAATATCCGGATGTTTTCTTCGGTAAAATTTATTTTATGCTCAAAGAGAATCTCAATCCATTTTAACGTCTCTTGAGGAAATACAATATTAGGGCGTACTGTTTCAGCAAATTGATCCTGCATGTCTTCTGGAATATGGCTCTGGATTTTTTCGCCTAACCACTTCCAAAATTGGACATTATCCAACTTGCTTACGGCTAATTTTTGCCAATGTAATAACTGAGTTAAATCAAATCGTGCAGCAGAGCGGCTAACTTTTTTAATTTGGAACTCTTTGGCCAACTCATCAAAGGATAAAATTTCTTGCGACTCGTAAGAGTGGCCTAACCGACCTAAGTAATTCAAAATAGCTTGCGGCAAATAGCCAGTTTCACGTAAGTCGCTTAAGCTAAAACTACCATGGCGTTTAGATAAAGGTGTGCCATCGTCCCCCGTTAACAAGGCCAAATGACCATATTGCGGTTGATGTAAGTTTAAAGCCTGTAAAATCATTAACTGGCGTGGTGTATTGGTTAAATGATCCTCGCCTCGCAAGACATGTGAAACCTTCATTAAGGCATCATCAATAGCATTGCAATACATAAAAGAGGCGCTGCCATCCGCACGGCGAATAATGAAATCACCAATGTCATCGCTATTAAAGCTTTGTGGGCCTTTTACTAAATCCTCAAATTTAATGATGGTATGTGAAGGCACCCTAAAGCGTAAAGTAGGCTTAAGGCCCTGAGCTAATTTATGTTCAATTACTTCAGCACTTAATTCACGGCATGTGCCTTTATAGCGAGGAGCCTGGCCACGCGATAATTGCAGCTTACGTTCCAATGCCAAATCTTCCTCAGAACAAAAGCAAGGATAGGTTAAACTTTCGCTTATAAGTCTTTCATAATAATCAGAATAAATATCTTGGCGTTGAGATTGCCAATAAGGGCCGTACTCCCCTTCCTTACCTAAACCTTCCTGCCATAGCACACCTAACCACTGCAAATCATCACGCAGCTGGTCAACGTATCGCAATTCCGAACGAGCAGCATCAGTATCTTCGATGCGCAAAATAAATGCGCCATCCGAATGTCTTGCGTATAACGAACTAAACAAAGCCGTTCTGGCATTGCCTATATGTAATAAACCCGTTGGGCTAGGGGCAAATCTAGTTCTGACTGTCATTATCTTACTTCCCGCATTAATCGTTTCATTTCACGAACCGCATTCTCTAAACCTGTAAAAATAGCACGAGCAACAATACCATGGCCAATATTTAATTCATTTATTTCTGGCATTGCTGCTATCGGCTGTACATTTTGATAATTCAACCCATGACCAGCATTAACGATCAGCCCCGCCTGATGAGCAAACTCTACAGCCCGGCGAATCCGCTGCAATTCTTGCTGAAACTCTTGCTTAGTTTTTGCCTCGGCATAGC
>CAZXFO010000139.1:0-5884 GCA_964639745.1 uncultured Coxiellaceae bacterium
TATTCAATGGCTCGAGGACACGCTATTAAATACCCAAATTGCTATTATATTTGTTACCCATGATCGGTCGTTGTTACAACGCTTAGCAACACGAATTATTGAACTGGACCGCGGTAAACTAACCTCGTGGCCGGGAGATTACCAAAATTTTATACGTCGTAAAGAGGAAATGCTTCACGCAGAAGCAAAACAAAATTCTGATTTTGATAAAAAGCTTGCACAAGAAGAGCAATGGATAAGGCAAGGTATAAAGGCACGGCGTACTCGTAATGAAGGTCGAGTGCGAGCATTAGAAGCCATGCGCCTAGAAAGAGCAAAGCGGCGTGATTTACAGGGGAAAGTTTCCTTTAATGTCAACCCTGGGCAACAATCTGGCAATCTTGTAATTGAAGCTGAAAACATCACTCATGGCTTTGAAGATTCTGTCACCATTAAAAATTTTTCAACTCGCATTATGCGGGGCGATAGAATTGGATTGATTGGGCCCAACGGTATTGGTAAGAGTACTTTGCTCAATATATTGTTAGGTAAACTCATGCCTCAACAAGGCAAAGTTATACATGGCACCAAATTACAAGTGGCCTACTTCGATCAAATGCGTCACGCCTTAGATTTAGAAAAAAATGTAGCTGATAATGTTGTGCAAGGAAGCGATTTTATTGAGATCAATAATCGCAAGCAACATATTATAAGTTACTTGAATGATTTCCTTTTTACACCAGAAAGGGCGCGTACTCCTGTTAAAGCCTTATCAGGCGGTGAGAGAAGCCGCCTTTTTCTAGCAAAATTATTTAGCCAACCAGCTAACCTGTTAGTTATGGATGAACCTACAAACGATTTAGATGTTGAGACCTTAGAACTATTAGAGGAATTACTCAGCAATTTTCAAGGCACCCTATTGCTAGTCAGCCATGACCGTACCTTTCTTGATAATGTAGTTACTGGCACTTTAGTTTTCGAAGGTGAAGGCTGCATTACTGAATTTGTTGGCGGTTATCAAGATTGGTTAAGGCAAAAGCCGCCCATAAGTAAAACGCTTAAGCCTGAAGCTTCCAAAAAAGTTATTGATAAACCAAAATCGAATAAAAAATTAAGTTATAAAGATGAAAGAGAGTTAGAGGGGTTGCCCGCATATATTGAGAAATTAGAAGCAGAGCAAAATACCTTACAAATTAAGATTTCTGCCCCTGACTTCTACCAACAAGACTCCAAAATAATTACTGAGACGCTAGAAAAGTTAACTGGGCTTTCCTCTGAGCTTGAGAAAGCATATTTACGCTGGGAAGAATTAGAGCAAGCCAAACGATGAGGATGGAACTCTGGATAGTTTTATGCCATCATGGCCGCTGATAGATGAGGTTGGAAGAATATGAGCACAGCAAAGTTTAAAACAGTAAAAAATGGTTACCCCATTCTTGTAATTAGCCTATGCGCTTGTTTTCTGTTTTATAAATACGTACTGCAAATTTACCCAAGCACTACTACTGAACAGCTCATGACAGAATTTCAACTAACAGGTGCGGGTCTTGGTAACCTCGCTGCTACTTTTTACTATTCTTATATGATTGCTCAGTTGTTTGTTGGAGTGATTCTAGATAAATATAGTACTCGCTGGCTAACTTCAATTGCCATATTAGGGTGTGCACTAAGTACGCTTTGGTTTTCGCAAACAGATAGTTTATTTGCAGCACAATTTTCTCGTAGCTTGATGGGTATTGGGGTAGCTTTTGCAACAGTAGCTTACATGCAGGGAGCCGCTGCTTGGTTCGCTCCTCAACAATATGCGTTTATCAGTGGGCTATTAGCTACTAGCGCTATGGCTGGTGCTGTCTTTGGTCAAGCCCCCCTATCCTTAGCTATTCACCACTTTGGTTGGCGCTCAGCTCTATATGGCGTAGGTTTAGCAGGGATCATTCTGGCACTACTATTTTTAGTTTTTGTCAGGGATAAAAGAGCCAATCACGAACATCAGCATGTCACTTCTAAAGATATTTTGATGGTCTTTAAAAGCAAACAGAACTGGTTATTAACGCTTTATAGCGGTTTAGCATTTACACCTATCGCAGTTTTTGGCGGACTTTGGGGTAACCCTTTCCTACAAGAAGCTTACCATCTCAGTCAAACTCAAGCGGCTTCCTTAGTTTCTTTAGTATTTATTGGATTAGGTCTTGGCAGCCCTTTACTTGGCTTTCTTTCTGACCGTATGGGAAATCGCCGTATGGTCATGTTTTATTGCACTGCTATTTCTTGCGCCTGTTTAATAATAGCAATGGTATGGCATAGCATGCCTATATGGCTCTTAGCCGTCTTATTATTTGCGTTCGGCTTTTTGCTAGGGGCATTCATGATTGTTTTTGCTATGGGGAAGGAACTTAATAGCCCAGCCTTAACAGCTACTGTCATAGCAATGATAAATGCCAGCGATGGAATATTAACGAGTTTTACCGAACCGGGAATAGGAAAGCTATTAGACCTCACCTGGGATGGTACTATTGTGAATGGAGTACATTATTTCTCCGTAAAGAGCTATTTTATAGGCCTGAGCCTGCTACCTATCTATTTGATTATAGCCGCTTTATTGCTGTTATGGGTTAAAGATACTGGCTATAAAGAAATCCATCATTGACCTTTTAGCCCTTGGTAGCTTTAATATTCGCTTAATAAAATTTAGGTAGAATAAATAATCATCAACTTGAGAGTAAATATATGGGAAAAATGCTAGGTGGAGTTTTATTAGTTGCGGGCACAACCATAGGCGGCGGAATGCTAAGCTTGCCCATAACCACAGCCAAAAGTGGCTTTCTTTATTCAACCCTTTTATTTGTAGCTTGTTGGGCTTTGATGACTTTTACTGCATTCCTCACTCTAGAAGTTAATCTCTGCTTTCCAAAAAACAGCCATATGATTTCAATGGCTCGCAATACTCTCGGCAAGCCAGGTGCGTTTATCACGTGGACTGCTTATCTACTGTTACTTTATTCTGTAGTTGCGGCCTATATAGCAGGCGGGCAAGATGTATTCCTTGGGCTATTACAATCGATGGGAATCCAAGCCCCAACCGCTCTTTGCGGAATAGCCTTCGTCGTTTTATTTGGCTCAGTCGTAACACGTGGGGTCAGGCAAGTTGATTTAGTGAACCGGTTTTTGATGGTTTTCAAATTAGGCGCTATTTTTGCTTTAATATTTTTTATTGGCAAACATGCAGATAAAACTAACTATGTACAAGGCCATATTCCCTTTGTTTTATCAGCCGTTTCAATAGCTATTCTTTCTTTTAGTTTTTCTCCATTAATTCCCACTTTAAGAGCTTATTTTAACGATGACGTACACCAACTTCGCTGGGTAATCATTATTGGAACGGTTTTGCCGTTACTATGTTATATAGGTTGGAATGCAGCTATTTTTGGTATTGTACCTGTTACAGGTGACTATGGCTTAGAAAGGCTAATCGTACATAATCAGCCTATAACTGGATTACTAGAATCTGTGCAGCATTACGTACCTAATGCCAGCATAGCTTTAATAGCTAAAGTTTTTTCTTCAGTATGCATACTGACTGCTTTTGTCAGCGTAACACTTAGCTTATCGGATTATCTTGCCGATGGATTTAAAGTAACGAAGGAAGGATGGGGAAAAGTCTTCGTGCTCAGTATGACTTTCTTACCTCCGCTGTTAGTTGCAATATTCTACCCGCGCGCTTTTATTCTTTTCTTAAGCTTTGCAGGTTTATTCTGTATTTTGATGTTTGCGCTAATGCCTTCTGTCATGGCTTGGGTTTGTCGTTATAGGAAAAATATGCCAATGCCGTATAAGGTTAGCGGAGGTAAGTTATTTATCCTAATAGCAATTATGTTATCACTTGTGATTTGTGGAATAGTAAGCTACGAATTACTCACAGGTCTGTAAGTACTACGGATAAATTACAAAATAAACCCCTCTTTAAGAAGAGGGGTTTATCTCTAATCAAGCAAGCCGTATTGTTTAAGCTTTTTACGAAGAGTACCGCGAGATATTCCTAAGATTGAAGCCATTTTTACTTGGTTATAATGAGTATGGTTAATTAAAACCTCTAATAACGGGCGCTCGATTTCTTCTAATAGTATTGAGTAGAAATCTACAGGTTGCTCACCACCGATATGAGTAAAATAATTTCTTAATGTGTTTTTAACGGCTTGCCTTAAAGTAACTGTATCCAAATCTTCAATAGCCGCAAGTTTTCCTATCATGTTAACCTCTCTCCAAAATTCCTTGGCATATCCTAATTAGCTATCCATTCGTAACTTTACGAAACGGCAGAGTGTCTTTTTACAACACAATAGCCCAAGAAGCAATCATCTTGTTTAAATTTTGCTTGTTTTGTTTAAGAATCGATCGTTTCTTTAAGCTCTTTGCCTGCTTTAAAAAACGGCACCAGTTTTTCATCAACATGCATTTCCACACCAGTCCGCGGGTTTTTTACTTTACGAGCAGCTTTTTTCTTAATGCCAAACTTCCCAAAACCAATTAAGGTCACGTTCCCACCATTTTTTAATGATGACATTATTCCATCTAAAAATGCTGATAGGATTTCCTCAGACTTAACTTGAGGAAGTCCCATAGCCTCAGTAATCTTATTAACTAGTTCAGCTTTATTCATCTAAAAACTCCTTTTTAAAACGTCCTTCCATCATGAACATCTTAAGAATCTTGGCTAGAATCTATTTCATTGCCTAATTCTAAGTTGTTACTAGGCTTAGTAGACTGCGCTTCTATACTCTCTGAAGTTGTAACCTTTGTCTTAGAATTTCTTACACTAGAAGTTTTAGCTTTGCCCTTCTTTGTTTTTTTGTTCCATGACTTTTCAAAGGCTATGAGTTGATTTTGCAAAGCCATATATTTATTTCTTTTTTTAGCCAGTGCCTGGGTTTGCTCAGCAATGGTAGTAATACCCTTAGAAAACATTGTTGTTAACGAAGTTAGCTTTTTGACTTGCGATTGGATAACCTTGATTTGTTTTCTGGCTGCAGCTGTACTAGCTTTTTTAAGCCCAGTCAGCCGTAGAGTTAGTTTTTTCTTTTGAAGTTCATTCTTTTTTAGGTCAGCTTTAATTTTGCTTTCTTGATTCTTTAAAACCTGCAAGTCTTTAGCAATTTGAGCGGCAATGATTCGCGGCATACTTAGTAAAATTTGCTCTGTCCTTTCTGCAAGGCTATTTGCCTTTTTGTTCTTGAGCGTGGAAGCCATGCTGGCATTTTGTTTTTTTTTCATATTATTATTTCCATCCCTTTATTTTAAAAGCATTAAATTACCATCGTTTATTCGTAAAAGTCTATACTTATTGATTTTGTGCGTTGAAGGCTTTAAAGTAACCAGAATGCAAATTATCTTAGGCATCATCATTAGATTTTCAGGAGTTTCTTAATGCGCAATCCAAGCTTACAAGAGCAACTTCAAGCATTGGTCCCTAATTCAGTACCCTTATATAAAAAAAACCACTCTAAGGCCCCCGCCCAGAAACCTGCTGCCAGAAAACCAGCCGCCTTTAAACCTGCTTGGTTAGAATATGCATATTATGGTATTGAGTTATTAAAAGCCCATTATCCAGAATGTTTTAAAGAGCCCGGCGAAATTAAGCCCCTCAAAATTGGTATTAAGCAAGATTTAGTAAAGCAACTTAGCACCCGCGAAGATATTGTTATTGCTGATAAATCTTGCATGATCAAAAGCTTAAGCTACTACGTTACCACTTTGAATTATTTTAAAAGTGTCGTTGAAGGAGAATCACGTCTAGATCTTAATGGACAACCTGCAGGACAGGTAACTGCTGAAGAAGCCCGTTATTCCTCTGAGCAATATCAAGCAAAATTGCAGAAAAAAAATCGTTCCCCTAAACCGTTAAATAAAG
>CAZXFO010000140.1:0-3151 GCA_964639745.1 uncultured Coxiellaceae bacterium
AATTAGCTACTCATAGAGAAAAGCTTCGTTACTTAGATCCGGTACTAAAAGCGAAGCTAGACTACGCATTGCCAAGTTATACTAATAATGCCGCTGATGCTCGAGCTATAGAGAAGTTTTTAGATCCTGATAAGCATATGCCACGCTCAACTTTGCGTAGCTTTTTAGGGAGAATTTTATCTTATATACCGGTTATTATTCGTTGTGCCTTAAGCCCTATTGCTGGTTTGTATGCCTTCTCATTTGCATCTTTTATTCGTCCCTGGCGTGAACTGAGCCGCATGATTTGGGACGATGTGACTTCTACTCTCTATGCAATTGTTCGCTTGAATAACAAATTGCTGGAAACTATATTTAACCGTTTGCCACGCACTTTTGCCGATATAGTTGTTAACGGAATTTATGCACGCGTAGCATCTTACTTCGGCTATCATGGTATCACACGGAATGGCTATAAGGCTTCAGCTGCTTGGGACAAGGCGCAAGAAAATTTATACGGCCAAACTACAGGGGCTATTATGACAGGTTTTATCCGTGCAAATACTACGCCGCATCCAGAGATCGGTTTGCATAATGCTATTGCAGAAAAAATTCAACTGAATGACCCTAGCGCTCGCAAAGCAAAACAAGCCGCTTATTGTGAGACAGCAAAAAATCCTGTTCCTGATTTGGTTCAAAAAGCCCATACAACGTTAAAAGAAGTTGCTAGGCAAGCTTGTAAAGTCATGTAGGCTTGATTAAGCCTAGCAGCTCTTTTTTATTTAATTTAATTGAGTATAATTACTAATCCGCAATTAATTTCTCAGCTGCCTTCAATTCCTTCCTTAGCAAATCGCCTCTATCAATATAACTAAATATAACCTATAATAACTTTAAGGAAAGCTATGGAATATATTCTACTTATAAAACGGTCGGCCAAGAAAACGCTGCAAAACCTTTCTAGGCCAGATAGAAATAGAATTACTGAAAAGATTGTGCTTTTAAGAAAGGATCCTGATGATCCGACATTGGACATTAAGAAGCTGTTCGGGTTGCCCTATTATCGATTGCGTGTCGGAGATTGGCGAGTGATCTATGATAGGAGTGATGATATACGTATTATTTCAATTGAAAAAAATTAAACCTCGTGGAGATGCTTATAAATGAACCTGCAAATCATTAAATCTGTCGAAGGAAAGGATGAATATGTGCTTTTGCCTATGCATATTTATCTCTCACTGCAACAACAAATTGCTGCGAAAATGAAATCAAAAGATTTTTCAGATTATGTTGTTTTTGAGCCGGAAGATTATGTCGATAACCCTATTGCCTTAGCACGAATTAAATCAGGTCTTACTCAAGGGCAATTAGCAAAACGAATGAAGGTGAGCCAGGCTTATATTAGTAAGATTGAAACACAAGAAAAGGTTACAGCTAAATTGCTGCATAAGGTTAAAAACGCATTGCGAAAGTAATTGGAGTAGTCTGAGGTGTAGCGAACTGTGAAGCGCACTGTTGTGCGCTTCAGTTATTCTTACATGCTAAATTGATTAAGATTACTGTTAACAGGTTTGGCGTTTTTTTCCTGATACAAGCTTTCATCAATCTCGTCATATTTGATAAGAACATCCAGCATATATTTCATCATTGCAGAACCTGCAGCTTCACTGAGCTGATTGCTTTTAAGCATTTCAAAACATAGTCGACTGGCTTTTGCATATTCTTTTTGTTTTAAATGATTAACAATAGCATTAGGAAGATCTTTAGGTATGAGGGTATGCAAATTAAATGCATTAAGCTGTTTTAATTGATCATCAGTATAAGTAGGGCCCTCTGAAGCGACATATGATTTGGGTTGTGCCATTTTGAAAAAGGTACCACCAGCGGGCCCTGCGAATATAGACTCTCTTAATCTACGCATATCTTCGGTTTCGCCTTCAATAAACTGCTTCCATAAAGGCTTATTAGGGGCTGCAATTTTTAAAGTATCAACAAAGGTATCGAGAACCTGGGCAATAGCCATAGATCCAACTTGTATGCGGTGATAGGGATGTTGCCTCGGTAAGCTAGCTAGAAAATTTAAACCTACGATAGTTGGGTCATTATTTTCATTTTTAATGCCATAAATGTTTTTAGTGAAATCACCTAATTTATGTTTATTTTTAATTAAAGCCTCGCCAATAGTAGGCAAAGTGGTAGCATTACCCTTTAAAGAAAGACCTTTGTTAGGTGAGTCAAGTTGAATAAGAGCTAATAATAAATCTCCCAAAGCTAGGAAATTTTCTTTACCGATATTGAGTTCATCTCCCGTCATTAAAAACAAGAATCGTATGCCTAAGCTGATTTTCACTTCATCAGACAACGTGCCAGAAGAGGTTTTTTCTTCCTGTTGCGTTTGATTGGTGGGGCTTAAAGCGGGCATAGAAGTCTTGCTTTCTTTTTCTTCATAACTGACATCTTTTATTGCAACTTTTGATGGGTCAGAATTATTAGAAGCACTATCATTTTTTGTCTCAGGCTTTTCATCTGTAACATCTTCTATTTCGATGGAAGAAACAGTATTTTGATTGACGACATTTATATTAGGTAACGTTTCTAAAGATACAATGGTTGGATTGTTGTTAGTCTGAATAGACTTTTTAGCTGGATGCTTTAACGCTTTTAGCGCTAACAAATTAGAGGACGGGTTTTTTTCTATCAAAGTTTTTATTAGTGTTTCTGCCTTATCGGTCCTACCTTCTTTCTTGAGTTCGTTTGCGCGGCGTAATAGCTTTTTTATTTTGCGCGGATTCATGTTAGTTCCTTGAATGTAAGTTCAGCGGATAATAATCTGTATTTTTAACAATGTAAACAAGCGAATATGTTTAATTTTTAATGACTATAAGGGATAAATATGCGGCTCGGTGCAATGTGGCAGCGCAAAACTTCAGGAAGACATCAATATAATGGCGATTAGTGCTAAGAAAATCCCAACCGCTTGTTTTAATGCAATGCTTTCTTTTAATAATAAAAATGCTAATAAAATAGTAACGAGTGGGTAGAGAGCTGTAAGTGTGACAACATTGATAATTTTGCCTCGGCTTGCTGCTATAAAATAAAATAAGCAGCCAATGCCGTAGGTGATGCCGGTTAAAATGCTATAGCTTATGCCTTTGGCATCAAATACAGGTTT
>CAZXFO010000141.1:0-10040 GCA_964639745.1 uncultured Coxiellaceae bacterium
GCTCCCGTATTTAGGTTCATGTTTAACAGCATTTAAAATAAAATCTTGCACTGCTTGCAATTCTTGCTCATTATTAGAAACTTGAAATAAAAGCTCACGAGACTCCTCTCCCTTTGCACTAAAATCGTTTAATCCCAAAGCTATACTATGTAGACTCAAATCTCCCGTACATTTTTTTATAACATTCACAAAACATTGATAATTGAATAAACCATCTTCTCCTATAGGCACAGCAGGTAAATTTTTTAACTCAGCTGACATATTCAAACCCATCGCACTCCAAGACATATTTAATGCTGTAGTCATATAACAGGTTAACCAATAGACATTGGGGGTTAAAGTTGCAGGGAAAATCGTTCTTTCAGCATTGATTTGATAATTCCTTACATAACCAATCTCAGATAAAGCTTTAGTAAACACACGAGCATAAATTGAATTTTTACTTGGCTGTTTATCTTGATCCTGATTATTATCATCTTTATGATCTCTACACCATTCCCAAAGATGAATCATTAAATGACTTTGTTTAGCAAGCATTCCATTTGGAGTAGTATAGATCATCTTATTATGAGCAGAAATATAACGCTCATCATAATAGCTAGCGTTTATACCGTCTTTTTGTATTTCCGCATTAAAAGTTTTATTATAAAGCTCTTCAAAAACTTGGCACTATGGTATTACTGTCAACTTGTAAATGGCGACAGCGGCTTGCATTATTTATAATTGCACATGTCTTTATCATATCTGCATTACTTCCCATAGCTTTTAACTGATGCATATAAGCACGCTCCTCCGACATCATTGTGCAATCAAAATAAAAGTCTTCAACTCTTACATTGGGTATAGCTTCAAACATACTCCTAGCTTCTGATAGAAAAGCAGATTTTTGATCCAAGTATTGTTTATCTTTATAGGAATTATTAGGCCTATCCCAATCAAGGTACCAATAATAGTGAAACAACAAATTCAGGGGGAGCGCGATTTGCTTTTATTGAAGCATTAACTAAACCATCGCGTATTTTTTAATATTGGTAAATTCATCCAAAAACCCTTTTTTATATCCAGGAGGAGTACTAGTTTCTACACTATATAAGCTGATTGTTACTTTATCCGGCATACCTAGGTACTCGGCAAATTCTTATAGAATAAGTATAGTCGCCCTTTTGTTAGAGATTATTACAGATTAAGCTCTTGATTAATTAATGATTATAGTCTCTACTAGCCCAGGGTGACCCCGGCCGGCGCAGGAATGACATAACAACCTGCGTCCGGCGCCACTCTATTGTGATTCATAACCTGGGCAGCTGGCAGGATCCAAGTTTTGTCAGAATAGGGAAGAACCAGCTCATGCAACTAATTACCAAGACCTTAGCTCAGGGGGAGTCTATGGAAAGTCATAGAAATACTAATATAGACGGCAATGATGAATTATCTCTAAGAAAAAAGAACTTTTTTCAGGAGATTGAGCATAACCCTGGCCCTAAATTTGACTGCAGCGGTCTTTATCTTAACGTAGAAGATATAAAAAAACTTGTCGAGGTTCTCAAAACCAAACAGAATGTTGAATGCATTGACCTTGGCTATAACGCTCTAGATTATCAAAGCATGCTGTACATCCGAGATCTCATATTAAACTGCCCACAGTTAAAAGAGATTAATTTAGAAACCAATAATATTGGAGATCAAGGAATAGAATGGTTACTTAATGGCAACCCAGATATTCAAGATTCTTACCAAAAAATTGAACAGGATGTTGCTAATCAAAAATTAAGAAAGATTCTTCCTAACTTAAACATTAACTTCGACACCAATGCTATAAGAGACCCAGGCTTATTATTAATAAGAAATTACCTTGCCCCAGAGCCACTTTTATCTCTTTTAGGTGGAAATATTGTCTATATCAGCGCAAAGCTTTATGAAGAGTGTCGAATAGCAGCTACGCAAGCATTACAAAACATGACCAGATTAAGCAATAATAAAGCTACTTTTCAATACAGCGATAAAAAGAATAAACATGAAGAATATAAAACACACACCCCACCGAAATCCCCTACAACAAAAAATAAATAGCCTTCCAGCTGAAAACAACAACTAAAAACCATGCAACGCATGGTTTTTTTATATCTTGAACTAGGCATGAATGAGAAGCCGCGCGAGGTTCGACAAATCTTCTCCTCAAATTAATTAAAAATATCTTTAACTAACAGATACTTAAGCTACACACACACCTTTGACGACTATTGTCACTCATTGAAACGTAGAGACTATAGTCGTTATAATTTACTTGACGACTATAGTCGTTGCATTATACTTAATCATGAGGTAACTATAATGGTAAAAATTATGAATTGTTTAAAATGCAGACGCCCAATAGAAAATCCTGACGATAAACACTATGGCTTACATCATAACTGCTTTGCAGAATGTTTTGGCATTACTGCACCAGCAGAATTCACCGGACTACAAAGAAGATCGAACACCTCATCAGACAAAACCGCAAGTATGACGCCTCAAAATACGAGCTTCTTTCATGGCAAATTTAAAAAATACTCGGCGGAACTAGGAAGTGAATCTTACATTTTAAAAATGCGCCAAACTGAAGCGCCCGAATTACCAGAAGTTGAGTATCTATGCAATCAAATTGCCAAAACTATAGGTATAGCAGTTGCAGATTTTTATTATATTGACTTTAATGGTGAAAGAATATTTGTTACAAAAATATTTATTAAACCCGGAACATCACCTATTGACCTGCAACATATCTATCATTTTAGACCAGATGACCAACATAGTTGCGAAGGAATCATTAATGCTATTATCGCAACATCCAAGCGTCCAATTGATGTAAAGATATTTATTAAAACTGTGCTCTTTGATGCTCTAATTGGCAATCATGATAGACACGGAAGAAATTTAGCTTTCATTATAACTGCCAAAAATACCATCCTTTCTCCCATATATGACAATGTGTCATATTTAAGCTTAGAAAGCGGCAACATGCTTAAAGCCGACTTTAACCCCGCAGGAAAAATAACCACACAAGAAACTAACGAGCCTAGCATGAAAGACTATGTAAAAGAATTTAAGCGGCTGGGCTATCAAGATATCGTTATTGAATTTTATCAATCAATAAAAGAGGATCAAATTGATACCCTCATCAAGGAGAGCTTTTGCAGTCAAGATATGAAAGTTTCGCTCAGTCGTTTAATTAAAAAACGGTTCAAGGAATTAGAAAATGAATTATCCAATTAAAATTGATGAAAATCGTCTTCAAATTTTTCATGAAACAAAAAAAAGGAGAATGTTTGTCGGTGAGCTCATATATAATTCTCAACAAGATGTATATGAACTTATATACAATAAAAAATATGTTGAATCCAAAAATGCTATTGCCATTAGCCCTGATCTAAATTTATTTAAATTGCATCATAAATCGAAAAAAGGGAAATTATTTCCTTCCTTCATTGACAGAATCCCAGACAGATCCAATCCTGCATACAAGGACTATTGCAAGGCACAGGGAATTTCATCCAATGAAATGAATCCAATCATCTTACTTGGGTCAATAGGCAAACGTGGGCCATCGAGTTTTATTTTTGAACCCGTATACCACAGTGAATTTGAACCAAGCAAGATTAAAGCTTTAAGAGAAAAACTGCATATCACCCAACATGATCTTGCTGAAGCATTCGATATAAACATGAGAACTTTGCAAAGAATTGAGGCAGGAATTAGCCACGATCTTAATACACTAAAACGACTGGAAATAATATTGGAATTCCCGGACGTCGCACTTTGGCAACTGAAACAAACTGGCAGTAGAGTACACAAAGATGTATTAATTAAATTAATAAAGCATTTTGAGGCAAGAAAGTAAAAAGAAATATAGCTATCAGAATCAGTTAATTCTACTCATGCAATCTAGTTTAATTAAATTTCTTCGAAATTTGCGAAGACTTCTCTGTTAGTGCTTCAAGAGATTTATATAGAGAAATATTCAGCATTATATGCGGTAATATTGATAGTAAATTTTTTTTACTACAGATAATACATCTCTAAGAGCAACTAACGCTAATAACGGTATTGTGGGCTAGTAGTGTTTTGAGCACTTGGATTTGATTGAAACTGCTGTTTGCCTTGGCTGTAAAAGCTGTTTTTTCCAAGTGGTGCAGGCTGCTTTTGAGTATTAAACGCAGGCTTGGATTCATTTTTCTTTTTGTTCATCTGACTGGTTTTAGCTGACGTATCTATAACTCCAGTTTTCGGGTCAATGCCACTACCTTCTTTGCTCATCGGCAGAATAGTATTACTAATAAAGTTTACCAAGCTATAACCAACTAATCCCAAGCCTAACAACATCGCACCTGCAGTGATTGCTGCGGTGAGAGGAAAAGTTAATGGCGATAAAAATAGATAGAATGCAGCACCACCGGCTAATAACCCTAAGCCGAGAATAAATGAGCCAATAAATTTAAGCCAACTGGATGCGCGATTATCCTTGTATTTTATTTGCTGTGCATCAATATTAATGCGCTCTCCAGCTATCATTCGCTTGCACTGCTCAGGAGTAAAATGATGATTTGCTTCGAGGTGAATTCCGTCGCAGATAAATCGCAAACTACAAGTACTAGGCGGATGCTTTGAATCTACAGTGAAAGAATATGTTTGGCTGCTTTTGCCATCATAAGCTAAATGGTTCAGTTCTCTTTTAAAAATTCCTGAAGTTATGTTTTTATTGTCAGCTTTATCTTTCGCAGCCACTTTCAACTCAATTTGTATTTTTGTTTCTGTTTTCTCTTGGGTTAAATCCATAGCTTCTTGAAAGGCGTTTTGATAGGCTTGCGAGCTTTCTTCAGGCACATAAATGGGCTTTAACTTACCTCCATTCGCCTTATTAGCTATTTGGTTTAATAGGGCATTATCCGCCATACCAATGCCAATGGGCACAATGCGCGGGCTCTTTTTTTTCTCAGATATTTCATTCACTAACTCATCTGCACTAGCACTATCCTCACCATCCGTAAGAAAAATAATGGTAGTTTTATCAATATCAGTAACAAGCTTATCATTATTTATTTTTTTAAAAGCCGCCAAAAAACTGGTGGCACCGCTAGCAGTTATACTAGCTATCGTCTTTTTAGCTTCATTAATTTTGTTAAATGTTGCTTGGTTTTTGCCTATTAAAGTACTTGCTGTGTCGTTAAAGGTAATGACGCTAAATGTATCTTGTTCACTCAGCTGATCAAAAAGTCTCATGGTAGCCTGTGAAACTAATCCTACCCGCGTATTATTGCCCACCTTCCCTTGCATGCTCGAACTTACATCTAGAACAAATATAATATTTCTAGGCTTAATTACTTTAGGAGCAGGAGCCGCTTTTAATAAAGGTGTAACTACCCAGGTGTTATCGTTTATTCCCTTTTGCACACTCAAATTTACTGCTATTTCTCGATCAATAATATTTATTCCAGGCATAATTAAATCCTATGACACCGTTTGTTTAAATGAAGTAGATTGGGAAGCATGGTGGGTATTTTGGCTATCATTTTGAGGTGGTTGATTAACTCTACTAAAATGGCCACTTCTTGAGGGCAGAGGATTACTAGCATTTGATTGCCTATTATCTTCTAAGCCTGACTCTTTGGATTCCTTATTTTGAGTATTTTCAGCTGAATCTGCATTGCTGGTTTTTCTACTAACTAACTCAGTCGTTTTAGAAACAGGGAAGACTGTTTTTCTTAAGAAATCAACCAAACCATAGCCAACCATTCCTAAACCTAATAATAGCCCACCTGCAGTAATGACAGCTGTTAAAGGAAACGTAAACGGAGATAAAAATAAATAAAATGCAGCAGCACCTGCTAACAAAAATAAACCTAAGACAAAAGAACCAATACATTTCAACCAACTAGAAAGGCGATTATCCTTACATTCCATATACGTTATGATTTGATTAAACCCTTTGCTTTTCATCTTGCTAATCTGCTCTGGGTTAAAGCGTATATTAGATTTCAAATGTATACCTTCGCAGATAAAACGGAAATCACAAGCGGTAGGTGGATGCTTAGAGTCTATGATAATAGGCTTAGAAAATATTATTCTGCCCCCATCGACGGAACTGTCGAGTTCATACTCATTAGTACTGGTTACTTTATTCTTTTTATCAGCCCTATTTTTAGCTGTAATGTTGACCTGCAATTGCACCTTATACTCGGATTTTTCTTGCTCAATTTCTTTAGTGAGGTCAATAGCATCGCGGAATGCTTTTTGATATTGAGCTAAACTTTCATTACCTGCTGCAATGTAAATAGGATTAGCATTTACAGCAAGTTTATTTAATTTATCAGAATTATTCATCCCAATACCGATGGGAATAATACGTGGGAAAATTTGCTTATTGCCGAAGAATCCTTCTCTCTTGCTCACATGAGTTTTTAATTCATTTGCTGAGGCTTTATCTTTCGCATTCGAGGCTAAAAGGATGATAGTAGTTTCATCTATTGAAGTAATTAATTTATCAGTGTCAATTTTGTTAAAAGGTGATATCAACGCTGTGCCTTCCTCAGGAGCCACCTGGTTAACCTTAAACAATGCAGCCGCAATATTCTCAGTCGTAGCTTTATTTTTATGAATATGCACCTTTGCCATACCATTGAAAGTGACAACACTAAATGTATCAGCTGGATTAAGTTGACCTAATAGCCCACCCATAGCCTGACTAGCTAACTGCATACGAGTTAAGTCACCGATTGGTTTTTTCATATTGGCACTGGCATCTAAAACTAGAATAATATTTCTGGGCTTAACGGGCTTATAGACAGGCAAGATCGATAAAGTCGGGGTAATTTCCCATGTACCTTCGCGTTGGCCTTTTTTAACATCTAAGTTAACTGATATATTCCGCTCAGTAATATTTATAATCATAGCTCTCTCAGAAGGATTTATTTAATGCAGGAATTATAACTTGATTATTGAGTTTTTAAAGGAAAACTTAGCTTTTCTTGAAAGCGCCAGCTTTTACCTTGGCAATTGGAGCTGGCTTTAAATAAATCTCTAAGGCTGTCCGAATGTCTTCAGCACGAAGCTGTTCGATTTGGTTAAGCAACTGTGCATAATAGCCAAAAGTACGGTTTACTTTAAGCATAGATGCCAAAGTGTGCAGAACATAATCATCGTCTGCTAAAAGATTTTTAAAAAAGAGCTGATAACTTACTTTAGCCTCTTTTAGCTCGTCTTCCGTAATCCCCTCATTCACCCATCTTTGATACTCTTCCTCCAAAACAGCCATGGTATGATCAGCCTTATCGGTAGGACACATGGCATAACAAGTAATATCAGCAGCAGGTTCAAACAAGCTGACACTCATATAAGATTTTGTGCCATACGACAAACCTTCTTTTTCTCTTAATCGTTGAAACAACCTCGATTTCATATTCTCGCCAAAAATATAGTGGCCTAATACCATGGCAGGATAATATAAATCGTCATCTCGCATGGTGAAATTAGTACCTAACGTCACTACTGCCATTTGCTTATCTGGCACTAATATGGTTCTTGATTCGCTTAAAGGCGTAATATAGGGCATTAGAATCGGTTCATAAGGTTGAGCTGAGGCCCAACTCCCAAAATGCTTTTCAATCTCTTCAATAATAACGGGATCAAAATCCCCAACCACAGCAGCTTCCATATGGTTTGCACCATAAAGCTCTCGGTAAACAGTTTCAATATCTTGAAGGCTGACCATTTTTAGTTGCTCGATTTTTTCTTCAAGAGGATAGGCATAGTGAATACTTTCAGGCGCAAATGGATTCTTTAATTTATGCAATTCTGACATTGCCATACGCATAGGGTCAGTTCTGCGCGACTTGAGCTCATCTAAAGCACGTTGATGTACAATTTCAAATTCTTTTTGCGAGAGCTTAGGGTCTTTCATTAAATTTGCAGCAAGCTCGACCACTTGGCTAAAATTATCGTGATCGCTGGTTATATCTAGAATCACTTCACCGAGTTGAGCATTATAAATGCTAACTGCTGAGTGAATCTTATTCAGGGTATCTTCTACTTTTTGAAAACTAAGATTTTTGGTACCACGACGCAATAAACTTGGAATGAGCTGCAAGGCTGGGCGCTTATCTTTCAAACTATCGGTATTACCAAAACGGAAGATGAGTCTCGCCTCAACTTTGCGGCCGCGGGTTTTTTTAGGCAATACAGCTGTTTTAATCGTTCCTGCAAGCACTAAACGCTGGGTATGCAAATCAATGTTATCAGTGGTGGCTTCGAACTCTTCCCCTAAATGCATTTCTTCCGAGCCCGAGTAACCATCTAACAACAGGTTAACTTCAGGTGTTAGTGGAATAATTGCGCGCTTAGGGTCAGCCATTGGCACAAATAGTCCGCTGGTACGATTGCTTTCTAAAAGATATGTTTTAGCCACTCGCAACACATCGTCTGCCGTCACCAGCTTTACTTGATCACGAATAAAGAAAAATAAACGGTAATCACCTTGCGCTATAGATTCAGTTAAACGGATAGCTAAATCATTACTATTTTTAGTTAGCAACCGCACCTGCGTCAAAATTCTCGATTTAGCACGCTCAACATTATCAGGTTTAATGTCTCGCTCACTTAAATTTTCTAATTGCTTTTGCATTTGCAACAAAATCTTGCATGCTTCTTCATTTTTGGTAGGACGAGCATAAACCATAAACATACCCGGTTCCCGTAAAGCATATTCAATCGCATGAGCCTCAGAAGCCTTACCTGATTTAACTAATTTCTGATAAAGCAGGCCGCTAGGCTCTGCACCCAACACTTCCGTCAAGACTGTTAATGCAGCAAAATCGGGGTGAGCCGCCGCAGGAATATGATAAGCTAAAGACGCTAATGCCAGCTCGCCTGCCCGCTGCAATATGACATGGCGCGGTCCATCTTGGGTAGGCTCTTCAGTATAGGTGCCGTCTAAAATTCTTTCGGGCTTAGGTAATGAACCAAAATATTGCATAATCCAAGCCTGAGCTTTGGCCATATTAAAATTACCAGCAACCATTAGGGATGCATTATCGGGCTGATAATAGTGATGATAAAAAGCTTGTAGATTCTTGATAGGCACACGTTCAATATCGCTGCGATTACCAATGGTTGGCTTGCCATAGTTATGCCAGCTATATGCTGCCGCAAAAATTTGATCGTGCAATACACTCTCAGGGTGATTCTCTCCCATTTCAAATTCATTACGCACGACAGTCATTTCAGCATCCAAGTCTTCTTGGCGTATCCAACAATTGAGCATGCGATCGGCTTCAAACTTTAACGCAAATTCTAAGTTATCATCTGTTCCTGGCAAGGTTTCAAAATAATTAGTTCGATCCAGCCAGGTGGTCGCATTATAAATGGCGCCTCTCGCTTGCAACTCTGAATCAACATCAGGGTAAGTCGGTGTACCTTTAAACAACATATGCTCTAATAAATGCGCCATTCCCGATTCACCACGCCCTTCATGACGCGAACCCACCAAATAGGTGACATTAACGGTAATATTTCGCGCAGTGGAATCAGGGAATAGCAATACCTGCAAGCCATTATCAAGCCTGTATTCTGTAATGCCCTCTACTGTACGAATAGGGGCTGGGAATTTATTTTGAGATATTGAGATCATGATAGAATTTTAATTTTTCTTTCATTATATAGCGAAATAATGCCTTAGCGTAAAAGCTTTTACAATCAAAAACTAAGAGCTATTATGATTTAGCTTCAATTCATCAAGCTTTAGCCGGGACCATGGATACAGCTTTCTCGAACTCTTCCTGACGCGCCGTCGCAGCACTGCTAAAGAAAAAGGTATGATTCATAAGCTTACGACCCGCCAGCACAATAAGCCCGACCACACTTAAAGTCAGCAATATATCGGCCAGATAGCGTAAAATTTTATCGCGATGCTCAAAATATTTACCAGAAGCTGCGTGTAGCTTGGAAACAATATCGAACTTAGCTTTCGGCGATTTAATATTTTTATCCTCTGCTAAAAAGATACTAATCGC
>CAZXFO010000142.1:0-5566 GCA_964639745.1 uncultured Coxiellaceae bacterium
CCCTTGCGTTCCTGGATCAGGTGAGCCTATTGGGGATGATGATGAGGCTACCGTGAAAATGGCACGTGAAATTGGTTATCCTGTTATTATCAAAGCAGCGGGTGGCGGTGGTGGTCGAGGAATGCGCGTCGTCCATACTGAATCCCATTTATTAAATGCTATTGCTATGACCAAAAGCGAAGCTTTGGCTGCATTTAATAATCCTGTAGTCTACATGGAAAAATACTTACAAAACCCCCGTCACATTGAAATTCAAGTATTAGGCGACGGTCAAGGAAATGCTATCCATCTTGGAGAGCGTGATTGCTCTATTCAGCGTCGTCATCAAAAAGTCATAGAAGAAGCCCCAGCTCCCGGCATAACTCCTGAACAACGAGCTGAAATTGGTGAGCGCTGCGCCGCTGTTTGCCGAAAGTTAAAATATCGCGGTGCTGGCACCATGGAATTCCTTTATGAAGATGGTAAATTTTATTTCATTGAGATGAATACGCGCGTCCAAGTTGAACATCCTGTCACTGAAATGATTACCCGAGTGGATATTGTTAAAGAGCAATTGCGTATTGCTGCTGGTGAAAAACTATCCTACGAGCAATCTGATATTCAAATTCAAGGACATGCTATCGAATGCCGCGTTAATGCAGAAGATCCTAAAACATTCATGCCCAGCCCTGGAACTATTAATTATTTCCATGCAGCGGGGGGACCTGGTATTCGTATTGACTCTCATATTTATGGCAGTTATAAAGTACCCCCAAATTATGATTCTTTGATTGCTAAAATCATTGCTCACGGCGAAACTAGGGAAATTGCCATGGCCCGCATGCGCAATGCTTTAGAAGAAATCGTGATTGATGGGATTAAAACGAATATCCCGCTTCATCAGGATATTCTAAAAGGAGCAGGTTTTCAGAACGGACTAATTAATATACACTATCTTGAAAAATGGATGAATATGTAGCTGGCTAGCTTAATATTTGTCTTTTTATCAATGAAATAGTGATTTTAAGACCAGCGTTTTTGGGATGAATAGTTGTCTATGTTTTAGCTATTGATCTAACAAAGAACAATGGTATATAATTAGCACACGTTAGTTTTCAGATGAGAGAAAAAATATGAGCACCGATACCCAAACCAAGCCTGATGTGATGAGCAAATCGCCTTTCATGATCGCACACAAGAACCAACCATTGCATGAAAGCGTGCGTCAAGCCATCGAAAATTATTTTCAACAATTAAAGGGCGAAGTTCCTAAAAATCTTTATGATTTGGTGCTTGCTGAAGTTGAAGAACCCTTGATGCGTGCCGTCATGGAATTCACCAACAACAACCAATCACGGGCCGCTATCGTTCTTGGATTAAGCCGTGGCACCCTTCGTAAGAAGCTAAAAGCTTACGGAATGCTCGACTAATCATAAAACTGTTTACCTATCTTAATCCCGCTTTATGCGGGATTTTTTTTATTTGTGACCGATCCCATCTTCTGTATAATGCTTTCTAATGTAGAAAGGGAACAATAATGGTAACAATGACGCCTGAAGAGCATAGGGTTAATATCAATGCGTCTCACATCACTTCCCATGGAGCCTCTCAACCTGCAACACGCTCCTTTCAAGCCCCTTTAGCGCCACAACGTTTAATCAATCATCAACCTAAAGCAGGCTTAAACCCCATTGTTGATGCAGCAGCAAATTTATTTTCAATAATAGGCAGATTAAAGCAGCTGAAGAATTTTAGACAGCTGAACAAGTTACACCAAGAATTAATACATGAAATACAAGCTTTCCAAAATAGCATAAAAGCACAAAGTTATAGTTCAGAGCATATACTTGCAAGCCGCTATGCACTATGTGCCACCTTAGATGACATTATACAAAGAACTGCCTGGGGCTCTCACGGCCAATGGGAGCAGTACAGCTTATTGAGCGCTTACCACCCCGAGTCAGCAACTTCAGACCGTTTTTTTATTATTTTAGAACGCATCAATAAAGAACCAGCGCTTTATATCGAAATCCTAGAGTTAATGTACATCTGCATTAGCCTCGGGTTCCAAGGCCCTTATGGCAATCCCTATAGCGGCGACAACTATAATTATCTTCAATTCGAAAAAATTGTGCAAAATCTCTATCAGCAAATCCGCGCTTACCGTGGCGATTTTCCTAAAAGTCTTTCTCCTTTTACTTTTAAACCTACCCGCCTACCCATTAAAATCAAAAAAAACCATTCCCTTGGATTTTCTTTCATATTAACCGGCTGCTTCATATTAATTGCCATGATGGGGCTTGGTTATTCTCTAGGGACAATGGTTTCGCAAATTAATCAAGACCTTAAACAAATTGGAAAGACAACTGCATATGAATCTCGTGTTTAACCTCATTAAGAAAAATTTCTTTTTTCTTATTTTATTTGTCGCTTTATCAACTGCTATCTGGCAATTCGGTCAATTAATAGAAATTAACCATATTGTTTTATTGCGTGAACCAGAAAAAAGGTTGGCCATTATCCTTACTTTAGCCTTGATGTGGACTGCTAAAATTTTATTTTGGGATTTAGCCCATCCACACAATCCTAGTGGTTTGCTGCAGCTTCAGCAATTATTAAAAGGGCGGTTTTTAGGTGCTATCCGCTTTTTAAAAAAAACGCTTATTGATAAACATGGTTATTCAACTCCGTTGAATAAATTGCCCTGGTATCTTTTAATTGGCCCTCCTGGTTCTGGCAAAACTACTTTGCTGGCATATTCTTCCATAAACTTCATTTTATCAAAGCAGTACAAACAAGAAGGTCATGAGAAAACTATTTCTGCATCTTCGGTTTGTGATTGGTGGGTGACACGAGATTTGGTTCTGGTCGACGTGCCAGGTTGCTATGCTTTTTCATCAGCCAAAGATTTTGCAGCAGATCCACTTAATTCTGAAAATGAGACAACGCAAAATGCTGCTCCTCCTGCCTACTTAGGATTATGGAAATACTTGCTAGCACTTTTGACTAAGCACAGACAGAAAAATAATATCGGGGCAATTGTCGTTGCCTTACATTTACCTGAAATCATAAAACAACAACGACATCAGCAAACCCAATGGTTTCAAGAAATGAAAGATAGGCTTACTGACTGTTGGTCTAAGTTTGGCAAATTACCAGTTTATTTCATTATTACAAAAAGCGACTTACTGCCTGGTTTTTGTGAATTCTTTAATGATAGTGGCAGTGATGAATTAACACAGCCCTGGGGCATACCTTTATCCGGCCACAAAAACCATGAGAACTTACTGGAAGTTTTCAACCAACGATTTAATGCTTTAATTAAAAGACTCAACAAGCAATTAATCTGGCGCTTACATCAAGAACGCAACCCGCAAGCCCGTCCACTTATAAAAGAGTTCCCCCTACAACTTGAATACATCAAAGAAACACTAGCCCACCTAATTAAAATGTTATTAGCTACAAACCCCAACTTGAATATAGAAGGAATTTACCTCACTAGTGCTGCTCAAGAAAATTCAACTACAACCTCTACTCTTTTTCACCATGATGTACCCACACAAACACCCATTTTACCCGCCTCTACCTTTGTATCGAGAGTTTATTTCATTAAACACATTATCTCTCATCTATTGCCTCACACCTCTTACCACATAGCTCAACGATCTAAGCTAAAATTAGCTTGGCTACCTAAAGCTATTTATACAGTCAGTTTTGCTGGTTTATTAATGTTAGCATTATGGCTAGGCAAAGATTTTCAGCAAGGACTTATACAAATTTCTGCTATCCAACATAACTTAGGTCAATACCAACTATACTTGCAGCAAAATAACTTACCGAGCCTTACGCTCCAAGATATGCCAAGAGCATTACCTTTACTGAATAGCTTACAGAATACAGCTCAAGCAGAACAAAAACATTCCGGCTTTGAACGCATTATAAATTTTTATTCACATGGGCCTAAAGAAACTTCTCTAGCAATTTACCAACGAGCTCTTGAAACTATTTTATTACCAACTTTACGAAATGAACTTGAAAAATATTTACAAGCTACTGACAATAAAAATGCTGATCAAATTTATGCAGCACTTAAAGCCTATCTTATGTTAAAAGGGCAGCCAACCAACAATTTTAGCACTGCGCAATGCGAGTTTTTAATCCAAACCTTACAGCAAATAGCACCCAGCTTTAAAAGTAACTTCTTCACAGAAAAGATGAAAAACCATATTCAAAATGCCCTACAGCTCGAACATGGGACAATCTTAGACAACAAACTCATACAAGAGGCTCGCCGCCATTTAAATTCTCTAACGACGACAGAGCTTGCCTACTTACTATTAAAAGAAAGTAGTGATAACAATAAGGAAATAGAGATTAATCTTGGAACTAACATTGGCACCCCACCTGCCCTTGTCAGCAAAGGAACAGCCACTTTAATACCACAGATGTTTACGGCTAGCGCTTTTTCTAAAAACATCCAAACCGGGATTAAAAATGCTGCAGAACAAGCTATATTAGGCAATGAAGTCATTGGCAAGAAACTTGTCCAATCTGATTCCTTAATTTCAGCTGATGAATCTATATCCCTACTTACCCAGGAACTTCATAAAGCGTATATTGCTCACTATGTAGACGTATGGGAAAGCTTAGTTGATAATATTCATCTAAACACGCCCAAAGGGCTAGCAGAAGCAGATGCAACAATACTAAATTTAATAAGTGAACATTCTCCCTTATTACAGCTCTTACAAACCATCCATTCCCATACTAATTTTGAACCAATACTCTCTAATAGCTTTAAACTCCAGGCTTTAAACACTTTATTTAGTCAGACTCAAACTCGGCAAAAAGATTCTCTTTATCAGATTTTTATTGATCTGCAAGAATTACATAAAGAGCTTATGCAACCTAACCAAGATGTAGCCACATCGCAGCAAACCATAGCTCGCATTAGAAGTACAACAGAGAATTATCCGGAACCTATAAAGAATTGGTTGCAAGGCTTAGCAAATCTCACTCAAAATCAACTGCACGCCGATAATGACCTAAGTGCAATGATTGCAGCCCCAGTGCAGCAGCTTCAGTTAAAGAAACAATCATCGTTACCTATCAGTACTACAACTACTTCGCC
Organism: uncultured Coxiellaceae bacterium; assembly: GCA_964639745.1. Lineage (GTDB taxonomy): Bacteria > Pseudomonadota > Gammaproteobacteria > DSM-16500 > DSM-16500 > JABDGC01. The sequence goes on from CAZXFO010000142.1 coordinate 5,111, forward strand.
AAGTCTCACAATACAACAAGAGGAAGCTCCAACCAAAATTACCACTCCCGTAAGTCTAACAGAACCCGAGCTGACTCTCACACACCATAAATCTCTCAGTAATAATTACAAAAAAGAAATAATTAAAGAAACACGCGGCACAACTGATAAAGATCCAGGACAAAAGAAGCTGGCTATCACTAAAAAGAAAGACATGATAATTATCGTAGAAAAGAGCTAACTCTTTTTATTGGCAACCCATGTGGTTAGTGCGGTCTTTATATTAGAAATAGCCAGCGGCTTTACGAGAACATCATTCATTGAAGCATCACGACAACGCTGTATATCTGATTCGAAGGCATGAGCAGTAGTAGCAATAATCGGTGTTCTTTGGTAATCAGATAGTTTACGTATTCTTTGAGTGACCTCCAGCCCATCCATATAAGGTAACCCAATATCCATAAACACCACGTCGTA
>CAZXFO010000143.1:0-2159 GCA_964639745.1 uncultured Coxiellaceae bacterium
TTCAATAGAGTTATAATCCTCTAAAGCCATAATAACGACCGCCCGCGCATTTTGCCTCGTAATTATAATTGGACTGTGGTCGTCGCAAACTTTTTCCATAGTCTTTACAAGATTCTTTCTAGCTGCTGAGTAACTAATAGCGTCCATAACAGTATCCCCCGTATCATTGTACATAAATATGTACCTGTACAAGAATTATAATCACTATCAGGTCTTTGTCAATACAGAAATTCATCTTAGAACCAGGAGAGACATCATAATCTTATTTAAATACAAAAAGTTAAGCTTATTTTCTAAAAAGACCCACGCTAGAATTCTAAAAATTCATTGGTTAATTGAAAAGCATTTTTAAATGACTTTCCCACTTTTTCGTACGAATAAATGTGAAACACCACACTTTTTCATACGTAAAAGTGGGAGATTTGACATTTATTCTTAGGAAAGCTCTTAGTGGTAAGGATTTTGACTATAGATTTTCAGGGTTATTGCCCAAGCCGACACTTTCCAACAAGCTATTAATTTCACCGAGTTCCATTTCTTGCCAATGCCCACGATGCAGCCCTCTGGGTAGAAGCACTGAACCAAATCGAACCCGCATCAAGCGGCTGATTTCAACACCTTGTGATTCCCACAGTCTTCGAACTAAGCGATTACGCCCTTCTTTAACAACTACATGAAACCAGCGGTTAGAACCCTCACCCCCAGCCTCTGTCAGTTTTTCGAATCGTGCTTCTCCATCTTCGAGCTTAACCCCTGTTTTTAAACGCTTAATCATTTCTGGGGAAACGACGCCATGCACTCGCACGGCATATTCACGTTCCATTTCATTACTAGGATGCATTAACTGATTCGCAAGCTCACCGTTATTGGTAAACAATAATAAACCTTGCGTGTTGATATCTAAACGACCAACTGCAATCCAACGGCTGTTACGCAGTAGTGGCAAATTCATAAATACAGTGGGGCGTTTTTCTGGATCTGAACGCGTGCAAATCTCGCCTTCGGGTTTGTTATAAATTAAAACGCGGGTTTTCTTTGCAACGCTTTTAACAAGCTTAATAGGACGACCATCAATGCTGATAGCCACATCTAAATTGATACGATCACCAATTTTGGCTGTAGTGCCATTAACGGTAATACGCCCTTCCTGGATCCAGCCTTCAATTTGTCGACGTGAACCAAGGCCGGCATTGGCCAATACTTTTTGGATTTTTTCAGACATGATTAGCTAACTGCTTCTAGAAGTTCTTCTTCAACGGCTTCTTCTACTTCTTCCATTACTTCTTCAGCAACGGCTTCAATGGCATCGGCTGCAGCTTCTTCCGCTGCTGCGACCATTTCATGAATAACATCTGTTTCTGAAGCGGCATCTTCAACTGTTTCTTCTTGTTGCTCAGCCTCTTGCACTCCGTTGTCAAAAGCCAATTGAACAGGCAGGACTTCAGGTGGCGCGGCAAGCGCTTGAATTTCTTCTAAAGTGGGAAGTTCACGCAAGCTCTTTAAATTAAAATGATCTAAAAAGGTCTTAGTAGTGCCATAGATTGCGGGTTTACCTGGAATATCTTTGTAGCCTACTAGCTTGATCCAATCTCTTTCTAATAGCGTTTTAAAAATTGATGAACTAACGCTTACCCCACGAATATCTTCGATTTCAGCACGGGTAACGGGTTGGCGGTAAGCAATAATGGCTAAAGTTTCGAGGAAAGCACGTGAATAACGCGGTGGTCGCTCTTCCCATAATTTGGATAGCCAAGGGCTTAAGCTCACTTTAGCTTGGAATTGGAAGCCACTAGCGACTTCATGTAATTCAATACCTCGATCAGCATAACGCTGCTGAAGGTTTTGAATAGCATCACGAATTTCTTGAGTCGAAGGCAATTCACTTTCAGGGAAAAGCTTCTGGATTTGCGCCACGGTTAAGGGCTGCTCAGCTACCATTACAGCAGCTTCAATAATGCATTCTAATTGTTCAGGTGTCATTTCATTCATAACGGCCATCTTAGCAAAATAGTTAGGGCAATGCGAGAACTGTGAGGGGGATTTTTAGGTCGCTTTTTCTACAAACATAGCATCTCCGTAGCTATAAAAGCGGTATTTATGTGCCACAGCAAAACGATAGGCAGCCATCACTCTATCATAGCCGCCAAGGGCACTGACCA
>CAZXFO010000144.1:0-1913 GCA_964639745.1 uncultured Coxiellaceae bacterium
CGCCTATCATTGAAGCCCGAGTAATTGCTGGAAAACAGCATCAATGGCAGTTTCGAGTTATTGGGGTATTATACGCAAGATGTTCAGCATCTTGGTATAACGAATCATCTATAAAAACTCAAATTGTAGCTAACGATAAAAAACTTGTTTGTGCTATACCAATTCAACAAGAATTTTCTCAAATTTTGGCAATTATTTTCCAATTAGAAGCCGCTACCCGAAATAAGCTAATGACAGCAGCTTGTACAAGCTTAGGAGATGAAAAAGCCATTAATGATGCAATAAGATATTCAGCTATAAGTAGTAAAAATGAAGATGAGGCCAAAGCGAAAATTAAAAAATTTGAAGCAGGAGATTCTCCTTTAAATATTCAGCTACCTGATGGTCTTGAGAAACTATGGTATAGAGATATTGTAGCTATTGAAGATTCACTATTAATCAAAAAAGTTTTGGAAAGAGAATTAGATAAGAAGGCACCTAATTTTTTTAAATCTGTGCCTGCAGTTAGCGCCAAGGATTTAAAAGATGATTTTAATGCCTTTATGGAGGTAATTAAAACTTATAACTCTATTGATCTCAAAAAAGATGATAATAAATTTACTTCACCAAGCAGGTACTTCCGTGTCGATATTGTTAGTGGCGGCCTAAATAATGCATATTGGGTATTAGATGTTCAGGATAATACGGGACGAATTACAAGTAATGGCAAATCATTATCTTCAGTATTTGCAAAAGTTAAAATCAATAAAGAATACAAAACAATAGATGGTGAAACGCTGTTCAAGCTATTTAATGATAGTCAAAATAAAAAAGCAGAAGAATTATTGGAGTTACAGGCAGCAAAAACAAGCAAACATAAACCTATAAAAAATTTACGCTGAAAATAACAGAGAAAATCTTAAATAAAGCAGGTTCTGGTCTTATCTAAATGCTAAATGAGTCCTTCTATTGATTTTAGTCATTGGTTCCAGTAAGGAAAATTACTGGAAATATGCTGTGCTATTTGTTTGGGGTTATTAGAGAGTCTTCGTATGTTGGGCATACGTTTACCTCGAGAGCTTAGCTTCTGGCTCGACTTGTGCATTGATTAAGGAGTTTTTGCAAGTTTTAGCTACGTTAAGGTTATCTCTTAGTTTAAGAAAAAAAACCAATTTTTTCACCCAAAACTGTAGGTAATTTTGGAAAAAGACCAATGCATGCTTTATGGAAGTAAGAGTCTACTTTGGCTTGCTCAGCAGCTAGGAAGTTTATAATATCAATGTTCCCCTGCTGTTTTGCAATTTCATGAGGCATACCTATTGGCTGGCTAGTGCTCATAAAGCTTCCAGAAAATTCATTAAAGTCGAAGGTAAAGGAAAACAATCCAACTTTTTGTTTTGTTGTTAATACTTGAAACATAGAATGAATGATTGCTAAATTACGTTGATATAATGCAAGTGAAAATTCTGTAATGGCTGCTGAACTTAAATCAAATTTAGACATAATGTCAGCGGTTACACAAGCTTGATTGTTGAAAGTATCAGTTCCGTTATAACTATATTTATTTGGCATGAAAATTCTCCTCGCGGTTAAAAATTAATAGGGAGAGATATGTAGTAATTTATACTTCATATGAACTTCCCAAATAAGGGGTCAAGTATTTACCATTGGATATATGTCAATTCGTTGAATTATTAGAAAAAAAAGTAGGACAAAAAGAATTAAAATCCTACTATTCACATTGTGTAATTATTCAACTAACAGATAAGTTAATATTTGTCTCCTTCCCTCAAGTTAATACTTGATCGTTAATTTAACTTTTGTTTTTTGTTATTAATTGTACTATCTACTGTATGGGTAATTTCATCGTTAACGTTTTCTATCTTTATGCTTTTACGCTTAAAGAAAGAATTTAAAGCCCATGACTTGGGTGC
>CAZXFO010000145.1:0-12002 GCA_964639745.1 uncultured Coxiellaceae bacterium
AGCTGATGTACCTTATGTCGGTTGTGGCGTATTGGCTTCCGCCATCGGCATGGATAAAGATATGGCTCGCCGCATTGTGAGCCACGCAGGGATTCAAACAGTACCTTATATAGCTGTTAAAAAGTCTGAATGGAGAGTGAACCCCGCAAGCATTGAAGAACAAGTTAAACAAAAGTTTACCCTTCCTGTTTTTGTAAAGCCTGCCAATCAAGGGTCCAGTATTGGTGTCAGTAAAGTTAAAACACAAGCAGAATTAGCTTTAGCGATTGAAACAGCATTTCGTTTTGATACCAAAATATTGATCGAGCAGGGTATTAATGCTCGTGAGCTAGAAGTATCTGTCTTAGAGTCACTCGAAGATGGTGAGAAACCACTAGCCAGTGTTGTCGGTGAAATTCGCCCAAATGCTGAATTTTATTCTTACGATGCTAAATATACCGAAGGTGGCGCAGAGCTCACTATTCCTGCACAAGCCCCTGAAGCAGTATTAAATAAATTACGCGAAACTGCTGTAGAAATTTTTACAGCTTTGGGCGCTGAAGGTATGACTCGAGTCGATTTTTTTGTTGATAAAGATACAAATGAAATCTATTTCAATGAAGTGAATTCCATTCCAGGTTTCACTATGTTTAGCATGTATCCTCAGCTACTTGCAGCAACCGGGGTCTCCTATTCACAATTGCTCACCAATCTAGTGATGTTGGCTGTAAAGCGATTTGAAGAAAAGCAGGCCTTAGAGAGAAGTTATATTTAATGCTAACTATGTAGAGGAATGATTTAAGCTTCAACTTTAGTTGAAGCTTAGGTTAAGCAGCTGAAGAGGGGGAGGGTGTTGGCCCTTTTTTATTTTCCTTGTTAGCTGGCAAGTCGTGACTTTTAGCCTGCTTATTAAATAATGAATCCTTCATAGAGCTTACAGCTACTTTGGATTTTTCATAAACTGTTTTGAGTTTGTCAGGATGATAGCGTTCTTGAAAGAATGCCTTAAACTTACCTTTCTTTTCTTCTAGATTTGCTGCATCCAGTTTCCAGCCTGAATTGTTGGTACACTTGTAGCCTTTCATGTGGCAATAAAGCTCGATAGCTTCCACATAGTGCGGATCCCATGCCTTACTAATGATGATATGAGGTTTGCCCGCTTTGCCTTGTTCTCTAAGCTGGTTAACAAAAGCATCAACGTGATGAACAGCGGTTCTGATGAAGAGATCACTGGGGAAGAAATCGTTTCTGTCGTAAGGGTCAAGAGAGCTTTTAATGCCATCAATATAGGGATCAAGTTGTTCTGTATGATTTTTGTATGCCTTGTATAATATTTCTGACATATGATTAAATTCAGGCTCGTTCTTAAATTTTTCTAGCATCCATTTAAAGCCATCTTTGTCAAAATTTTTATTATGCGATCTTATCTCCTTTATTTTGCCAAGAAAATAAAAATTTAAATCTTCTACACTGCTACCTAATTGCGGAAATAAATTTACTAGTGTATTAGCTAGAGTAGATGATAGATCTAAAGAAATGTAAGTTAAATTAGACTGTACTTGGTTGTTTTTTTTGAGCTGCTGAAATTTTATTCGGCCAATACTTTTATTGCTGGAATCATTCATAAAATTTATTTCTGTTGAGGAAATATTTTGAAGCTTAGAAGGATTTGGCGCAATGATTTGTGCTAAAAAACTCTGAGGGGTATTGTTTTCATTTGAAGAAATAGTTATTTTTTCAGTTTTAATAGAGTTTGATTCTAATGTTTCTGTCCTTTCTTTAAAAACCTGATGTATGTAAGATGTAGTGTTTTTAATAAAATCAGTAATATCTAAAAGTGGGTCAGTTAATTGATTGAGTCTAATATTCTCAAGATTTCTCATAAAGCTATTGAAGTTTGCTATTGTGTTGAGGTCAATTTGTCTAGATTTATTAAGTTTATCAATTTCATTTTTGAAGTTGGTGGAAAAATATAAATTCTGGTGATTAAATAGAATATCAAAAATGCTTAACATGTTCTTTATAGCTAAATGTTCAGAGGAATTGAGAGGAAAGGGAATGGTGTTGGAGAGTGCTTCTCGCAAGGCGCTAGAAATGGCCAATGTAAGCTGGGAATATAAGTCAATTTTTGGAAATTTATTTAAAAGCTTATCATAGTCCTCTTTTCCTATTGCCTGAATTACCCAGGGTTGCATATCATTTGAGCTGTTAAAACTAATTTCATTAAGCTTTTTGTAGATTTCTGCAGCTAACGATTGCATCAAATTAACAACTTCAGGAGGGAGCATGTTCTTAAGCCATGTTGCCAGCTCGCAGTTAGGTAGAAATGCTGGCTCAATACCGTGATATGCATCGATATGTCTATGCTGGGTTAACTTTTCTATCTCTATTAGCTGCTGCTGAGTTAACAAGCTTACCTGATGGTGATGACTATGAGCTGATATTTTTGGAAGAAAATTCTGATCAAATATCCTTAAGGTATCAGCATTAAGAGGCAGTAGGCGGATATTATTCTCAGCTTTATTGTAATAGAAAAGCTGATCGCCATTACGGATGTATGCTGCACTTGCCTCAACATCAACTGACAAAATAAAGTTAGGGTCAATAGGTCTCTTTGTAAGATCTAAATTGGAATTTTTAGGTGTTTCAATAATTTGACATGAGCTAATTACGAGGTCAGGAGCTGCTTTTGTTGTTTCGTAATTTACGTCTCTTATAATTTCTAGAAATAAATTAGAATTTTTTGCTATATATTGAATTTGGTTTTTGATATCGCATTTTTGATACACTATTTTACACCATTCCGCTAATGCTGGCGTAACTTTTAGAGCTGGTTGGGGGATGTTCGGGTCAGGTATATAGTCAAATATACGGCCAAGCTTTCCAGAATTTGTAGTAAGAGCATTAGTAATTTTTTCTCTATCATTGACCTTAGCCCAAATTAACACTTTAGGTGGTTCTAAAGCATTCAGAAGATCTTGGCGCAATTCTGGAAAATCTATATAAATTTTGCTGATTACATCATATGTTAAATCGCAGGCCAGAAGTAAATTTTCATCATTAGAAGCTTGCTCTAAGTCAATTTCTTTTAAATATAAATATAGGTTTAGGACTTTGTTTAATGCATTTAAGAGATTGTTGTCTGGATTTACTTGCCGTTTAGCTTCTATAAACTTCTTAGTTTTATCTAAAACCCCAATGAATTTGGGGACAGCTGGCAAAATGTCTAGGCGATTTCTTGGAATATGAGTAAATATTTTTTCAAGTCCTAAGGCTTGGTTTAAGGGGCCTAATAAAGCATCGGAGTATAAAAGTGATGCTATGCTCTCAGCTGATATGTCTTGCCAAATTGAAAACTGATTAGATTTTTTTTGGGCTTTGATTTTTTTATCAGGGTAATGCCATAAAAAATAAACAGGATGTTGCTTAATTGTTTCATTGGGGTTAACAAAATCTCCACCAGATTTCTTTATATTTGTTAATCTCATTTTTAATGTTTTTAGCTCAGTTTTCAGGGCGGCATGTAGGCTGCGCTGTGCTTGTAAATTTTGTATAGGTGTCTCAGGTAGGCTTAATTTATTGAATTTTTTTCTTATCTTAATCCAATCTGAAAGATTGTTAATATGGTCTAGAGCTTCAAAACCCTCGGTAATATAATTATTTTTCTTATGCTTTTTCCATTTCTCAAAATCTCTTTCTGAAATCAGAATAGCTTCACCTTTATATTCTTTGCTACATCTAATCCATTCATTCTTATTTTGATCTTTTAATCGTATGTATATTAGGTCATTAGGAATAGGTACATATATTTTATACTTGCTTTCAGCAATATATTTTTTTCTGGCTTGTTGGGAGCCGAATTTGCCAGCTGTAAAATGGTCTATATATTTTTTTGATTCCCATTTAATGTCTCTATTGTTCATCGAAATTTTTCTGTCTTTAGTATTTTGATTAGAAAAATCATCGTTCCATGCTCTTGAATTTCCTAGCCGGTAAACTGTTTCCCTAAATTGGTTATCTTTATTCTTGGGTGCAACGACCTCGCTAAATATTTGTCTAGTATTTTCTAACGCATCAAATTTTTCAGGTTTATATGGGTCGAGTAGATCTGCAAAAGTTTCAGGAATTACTAGGTTAATATTTTGATTTTCAAGTGCAGCTTTTTCTACTATCGATTTTAACTTCAATTTAGTATTGTCATGTAAGTCACTAATTCCTGGGTAGCCTTTTTGAAGGGCAACCTGAAAAACCAACTGGCGCATTTGTGAGACTTTCCGCTCGACCCCGCCGTCTATCGAAACTACGGTATTGCCGGAATAATTTTCAGGTATTACATCCATATAATCGCTGCCAATTTTTTTTACAACAAAATCAGCTGAAAAGCTTTTTCCTGATGCTGAAGGGCCAGCAACCCATAAAATCATCCTTTCTTTCCATTTGGGGCCTTCGTAATGATTGGTAGATTTTAAAAAAACTGCATCTCTAAAAGCTTTGCTAGCACGCTCTTCTTTGACAGCTTTTTTATATAGGTCTACTCCTTCGGTTCCAAGTAGCTTTTCCAATGTGATGGTATGGCTTTCAGGATCAATTTTTCTAGGATCATTTGGGCTGTTAGCAATAATGCCTTTTGCTGAGAAGTCTTTGGTAGAAAAGTTGTTTTTATTGTCGGCTAATATATTAACCAGATGTTTAATGAACGCTTCTCTCGCTGTAGTGGGGTTATTATCAACGGTTTCTTCATAAAGCTTATTGACTCCATTCTCACCCAAAAGAGCTTGTACTCTTTCATGAGATTCTTTTGCTGATTCGATAATATCGTTTCCCTGCTCATCTTTGCGGTTATGGCCCTCTTCCTGAACTTCAATATCGTAAGAATCAATTTTGGAGATTAAATCATTTAGTAGCCGTTCAAACATTTAGGTCCTCTGCTCATTAATGTTGCAACGAATAAATAACAAGTCTATTTAAAGTATAGTAGAGATATCTGAAGAGTTTCTTAAGAGAGTATTTGATTATAAACAAGGGCTTAGGCACCCTAGCTGCCGGTTTGTTTAACTTTAAGCTTAGCTGCTGTAGGATAGGGCGGTTTTTAAAAGCTTTAAGGATAAAGTGATGAGTACCTCGTTGGCTTCTGATTTAAAGGCTGATTTATGTCAGCAGTTATCGGCTTCTGCTGATTTAGCGGTTAATTTTTTAGAGTCAAAAATGCAAGAAGATGGCTCTTACGGTGATGAGCTAACCGATATCGCTTGTTACTTCAAATCGCCGCTGATGTTTTTATCAGCTGGCAGACCTGACGCTGCTAAACGCTGTTTAAGTTACATCGTTAAACACTTTTTTTATCCCGATAGTGATTTTAAAACATTAGGTAATATTAAAAGTATTAACCCTGCTTATAACGAATATTGGTCGTACGTGAATGGTTGGATTATTCGCGCCTTTAACCAACTGGGGATGCGCGAGCTCAGCTCTTGGGCAACTAAATATTTTAATCAGTTTAACGTGGGGCAAGGTATTTTTCTGACTCAGAATTTAGATATAACCCCTAGAATGACGGATGTATTGACGGTAGCTCATCATGGCTTGGTTAATTTAGAAAATAATGAATTCGAAACAGCATTTCTTGCCGGAAGTTTTTTATGCGAAGCTTTTAAAAAACAACCTGATTTATGTGCAGGCTTTTATTTGCGGTTTGATCTATCAGGCCAACCATTGAAGCACTGTAATTATGATCAAAAGCCATATTATTTTGTAAATGCAATTGAACCTAATCAATTGCATTTTATGATTGGCTATCCGGCTGCTTTCTTGGCTATTTTATATAAAAACACTAATAACTTAGATTTTTTGAATGCCGCTAAAGGCTATTTAGATTTTTCTTTGTCTTGTCATGAGAGTGTGTATACCTCTAAGTTTAGTCATAAGCTTGCTTGGGCAGCTTCTCTTCTCTATGAGTGCACAGCGGATCCATTCTATTTGTCTGTGATTGAAAGAATCACTAATTATTTTAGAACTCAGCAGGGAATGGCCTTGTGGTTTGATGAAGGCGATTTAAATACTGCCTACGATCAAAGTGCTGAAATTGCATGTTGGTTTTTGGATATTGTGAAGAATCTGCAGAATGCTAGGTTTTAAAGATCAGCTTGAGAGTTGGGTATTTGAGACCCCTGCTTCCGCAGGGGTGACAGCAAGGGGTGCAGTGACTACAGTTAATTTACTGCGGGTATTGCTCCCTTAATGCCAGATTGATTAAGTCTCACAAATCTGGCTAAAACCTAAGCCTTTTGCTTTGATCCCTTCGATAATTTTAGGTAATGCGGCAACAGTTTGCTCACGTTTATCATAACCATCGTGCATTAAGAATACTTGTCCTGAACGTACGTTTTGTAATACCCAAGACACGATTTTTTCAGTGCCAGGTCTTTCATAGTCAAATGAGTTAAAGCCCATGGGTACAGGCATCATCCCTTGGGAGCGAATATAGCTACGTATGGCTTCATTCGACATCCCGAAAGGGTAGCGTAAACAAGTTGGCCTTTTGCCAATAATGCCAGCCACAATATTGGCAGGCTCGACCATTTCCCAATACCATTTATCATGCGGCAGTTTAGTTAATAGGGGGTGGGTCATGGTGTGCTCATCTACATAATGACCTTCGGCCGCTATACGTTTAATCAAATCTGGATATTTTTTTGCTGAAGCACCCACCACAAAAAAAGTAGCTTTAACATCGTATTTTTTTAGAATATCGAGAATTTGCGGTGTGTAAATAGGAGAGGGGCCATCATCAAAAGTTAATGCTACCGTTCCAGGCAATGGGTATTTATGCACGTTAGGCGCATCAGCTTGGCAGCTGAAAGAAGAGAATAATATTATTAACAATGCTAGTAGTTTATACATAAAGCCTCCATGCTATAACGTATAATTCAGATATCTGCCTATGAAGCAATTTATTAAACTAAATGATTATGTATTTCGCCAACCGTCACGATTTTGAGTGAATTGGTTCTTCCGTGAATACCAATCAAATCGCCTTTGGTTAGAATTACTAAATCACCTTCTTTTAAGATACCGTGTTCGTGTAAAAGATCAACGGCTGAGGAGTTAAGAGCCCTTCTATCAATATTAGTGGCATCAAATAAAATAGGGTAAACACCTTTGTAGAGCGTCATTCTTCTGAGTGCTTCATGATTGCGGCTTAAGCCGTAAATCGGAATGCTAGAACGAGTACGTGACATTAATAAGGGCGTCGTGCCTGATTCAGTCAGGGCGATAATAGCTTTAATGTTAAGATGATTAGCGGTAAACATAGCTGCGGCTGCAATAGCTTCATCTACATATTGAAAGAACTCATCAGTTCGTTGTTTAACGGTGTTGCGGCTCAAATGCTTTTCTGCGCTTAAGCAAACACGATCCATCGCTGCAATAGCTTTTTCTGGATATTTGCCAACGGCAGTTTCAGCAGACAACATAACAGCGTCGGTACCATCTAATACAGCATTTGCGACGTCCGATACTTCTGCTCGAGTAGGAATGCTGCTGTTAATCATTGATTCCAACATTTGTGTTGCGGTGATAACGGGCTTATTAAATGCGCGGGCTTTTTGAATAATAAGTTTTTGCATAGCGGGTAGCTCTGCATCACCTAGCTCAACTCCTAAATCACCACGCGCAATCATGATAGCATCTGATACCTCAATGATTTCAGCCAAATTAGTAATAGCTTCAGTGCGTTCAATCTTGGCAACAATGGCAGCACGACTACCTGCTGCTTTTAATAATGCGCGAGCTTCTTGAATATCGCTAGCGGTCCGCGGAAAAGAGATAGCTAAGAAATCAACGTTTAATCTAGCAGCTTCTTTAATATCAGCGCGGTCTTTATCAGTAATAGCGCCAGCTGATAAGCCACCGCCTAAACGGTTAATTCCTTTATTATTCGAAAGTTCACCGCCATAAATCACTTCGCAATAAATTTTTTCATCAGCTATTTTCTTAACTTGGAAGGTAAGACGCCCATCGTCCAATAATAGCGTGTCGCCAGGATGAACGTCTTTGGGCAGATCTTTATAGTCAAGGCTAACACTTTCTTCTGTGCCGCTGTCTTCATCTAAGCTAGGGTCTAGTATAAAAGTAGCACCTTCTTTAAGAGTAACTTTTTTATTCTTAAAGCGAGAAATGCGGATTTTTGGGCCTTGCATGTCTGCTAGTATAGCAACAATTCTATTGCATTCAGCCGCTAGCTTTCTGACCATCTCAATACGCTGCTCGTGGGTTTCAACAGTGCCGTGTGAGAAATTGGCACGAAAAATATTAACCCCAGCTAAAATTGCTCTTTTTAGAATTTCTGGGTCATCCAGTGCGGGGCCCAGCGTAGATACAATTTTGGTACGGCGTAAAGTAGTGATCATGATTTCCTTTTTTGCAATGCGTCAATAGCTGGTAAAGGTTTGCCTTCAAGATAAGCCAGGAAAGCCCCGCCGCCAGTAGAAATATAGTCAATTTTACTTGCTACCCGGTATTTTTCAATGGCAGCTAAAGTGTCGCCACCTCCGGCAATAACAAATGCTTTGCTTTCGGCAATGGCTTTTGAAAGCGCCTTAGTCCCCTCGGAAAATTCTTCCAATTCAAATGCGCCTACAGGCCCGTTCCAAATAATGGTTTTTGCTTTTTTGATTAAGCTAACCCATTGTTTAATGGTGTCAGGACCGATATCGAGAATCTTTTCATTGTCATCAACATGTGAAATCAAGCGCACATAAGTTTCTGTGCCGGGCGCCATTTTTTCTGCAACCACAACATCTGATGGTAATGGTATATTCGTACCTTGTTTTTCGGCAGATAGCAGTAAACGTTCTGCTTCATCTAATAAATCGGCCTCATAGAGAGATCTGCCAACCAAGTAGCCTTGTGAGGCAAGAAAAGTATTAGCAATGCCACCCCCAACTAACAATACATCTACTTTTTCGATTAAGGTTTCAAGTAAAGAGAGCTTAGTTGAAACTTTTGAGCCACCGACAATAGCGAGTAATGGGGTCTTGGGTTTATGCATAATTTTATCGAGAGCATCAATCTCATCAGTTAACAATGGGCCTGCGCAGGCAATTGGTGCATACCCAATAACACCGCATGTTGAAGCTTCAGCACGATGCGCAGTTGCAAAAGCATCCATAATAAAAACATCGCAAAGACTTGCTAAGATTTTAGATAATTCCTTGCTATTTTCTTTTTCGCCTGGAATGAAGCGAACATTTTCTAATAAGACGAGAGGAGCTTTAGAAGAAACACCATCTATCCAATCGGAAATTAAAGGTACTTCCGTTTTTAATAATTCAGACAGGCGTTGTGCAACAGGGGCTAATGAGAATTGCTCATCAAAGACACCTTCTTCTGGGCGGCCTAAATGGGACATTAATATCACTTGCGAGCTGCCTTTTAGAGCTTTTTTGATAGTAGGCAATGCGGCGCGAATTCTCAGGTCACTAGTGATTTGGCCATTTTTGATAGGAACATTAAAATCCTCGCGAATGAGTACACGTTTTCCTTTTAACGACACATCTGACATTCGCAAAATTGACATTTATGCTCCTTGAAAGTTTATTTACTCCAGTTGAATTTATTGCATAATGGACAGAAAGACAAGGACATAATCCCCTGAAAAAATATCTAAAATTTATTCAGCGCTTCCAAGCGCTCGAATCCGCAAGCGGTATTATTTTGTTGCTCGCAGCTTGCGCTGCGCTTTTAATTGCCAACTCGCCGCTAGCTTCTGCTTATAAAAACGTATTAGTGTTGCCTCTTGTGTCCAATCTACCTGAGTCATCCTTACTATTTTTAATTAATGATGGCTTGATGGCGCTTTTTTTCTTATTAGTCGGATTGGAGCTTAAACGCGAATGGTTAAGAGGAGAATTAGCTGAAGCTTCACAAGTTTTATTGCCGGCGGTTGCAGCTGTGGGTGGAATGCTAATGCCCGCTCTTATATACGGGCTCTTTAATTACCTTACCCCACAGGCGCAGCCGGGATGGGCAATTCCAGTGGCTACCGATATTGCATTTGCTCTGGGAGCGCTTTCACTTTTAGGTAAACGCATTTCTACGAGCCTAAAGACCTTTTTGATGGCCTTAGCTATTTTTGATGATATCGGGGCAATTTTAATAATCGCTATCTTTTATGGCCAAAAAATTTCCTGGTTTTATTTATTTTGCGCAGGGTTAACATCTATTGTGCTGCTGCTGTTTAACCGTTTAGGTATTCATCGTTTAAAACTTTATGCTATCGGTGGCTTAGCTTTATGGTGGTTTACTCTAAAATCTGGGATCCATCCGACCATTGCTGGTGTCGTATTAGCTTTTTGTATTCCTGAGATGGGTAAGAACTCTTCCCAGGACTCTTGGGAAGAAAAGCTTCATCCCTGGGTTTCCTTCGGTATTATGCCGCTTTTTGCGATAGCTAATGCCGGTTTTGCATTTTCGAGCGCGAATATTGCTTTTCAAAATAATGCCAATATAGCGCTAGGGATAATAGCTGGCCTATTTATAGGTAAGCAGCTAGGAGTTTTAAGTTTTGTCTGGTTGCTAGTGCGCTTAAAGCTCGCAAAACTGCCAGCCCAATGTGGTTGGCTGCAAATGTGGGGTGTTTCTATTTTGTGCGGGATTGGTTTTACTATGAGCCTCTTTCTTGGTACCCTTGCCTTCAATTATTACGAACCTTATATGAACGAAGTGAGGCTAGGGGTATTTCTGGGCTCCTTGCTCTCAGGCATAATAGGCAGCCTAGTTTTATTGGTTGCAACACGGTGGAAAAAATAATGAATGATGCAATTTTGATCAGCAGAAGCCGTCGCTTAACGGGATGGCTAGTCCATGCGTTTACGGCAAGTGGTGCGTTTATCGGTCTGCTCTCTTTAAATGCTATTTACCAGCACCAATATCTGGTTGTTTTTTGGCTAATGATCGCTTCTATTTTAATCGATGCTGTGGATGGTATGTTTGCTCGTCTCATTAAAATCAAAATTGCCGTCCCCGAGATAGATGGCGAACTACTTGATAATATTGTAGATTTTCTTAATTACACCATCGTTCCCGCCTTCTTTTTATTGGTAACCGACTTATTACCTATAGAAGCTCGCTTGGTTTGCATCATGGCCATTACCTTTTCATCCGCCTACCAATTCTCCCAAATAGATGCCAAGACGAAAGATCACTTTTTTAAAGGCTTCCCCAGCTACTGGAATATTGCCGTGTTCTATTTATTTTTCTGGCAAATGGATGCCTGGATAAACTTTGGGATATTAATAGGGCTGGCAGTATTGAGTTTTATTCCTATTAAATACGTTTATCCTTCCCGTTTGGAATATCTCACCCATAACTCTAGTTTGCGGTTCATGATGCTGCTAGCTACTATCTTGTGGGGCATGACGACTGCTGGACTGCTTTGGATTTATCCTCAGACTAATTCGACCTTAGTTATGGTTTCAATGGGTTATTTAGTTTTGTATGTTGCGATTAGCCTTTATAGAACTTGGTTCCCTTTAGTTGAGGCATGCAGATGAAGGTGCTTATCACCGGTGGTGCTGGTTTTATAGGCTCGCATACAGCTGATTTTCTTCTAGAGAAAGATTTCTTTGTGACTATTTTTGATAATTTGTCGACGGGGAAATTAGAAAATCTCAATTTAAATTCAGATCGGCTGCGTTTTGTGCAAGGTGATGTTTTGAATTACGAATTGCTTGCTAAAGAAATTGCAGCTTGTGATGCGGTATTACATTTGGCAGCATTGCCCTCCGTTCCCAAATCGATTGAAGATCCATTGCAATCACATGCGGTAAATACGGTTGGTTTTCTGCATGTGTTGCAAGCTATTCGTTTAGCGCAAAAGCCAATGCGCTTAGTTTATGCATCAAGTTCGGCGATTTACGGTGATACCAAAGTATTACCTTGTAATGATGAGACGAGTGGTGATGAAGTGTTATCCCCTTATGCATTGCAAAAAGCACAAGACGAACAGTACGCAGCGTTATATA
>CAZXFO010000146.1:0-5186 GCA_964639745.1 uncultured Coxiellaceae bacterium
CAGCCAGGCGCAGAAAGCCCCTTGGCCATAGAGAAATGCCGTCAAGCAGGAATAAATCTGATCGCTGGCGGACCTTGCTTGCTAGTAGAATTAAAATTTAAGGATATATAGGTAGCTATCTAAACATCACGCTTCATACATCCATGAAACCTAACAATTAGCGACTTTTTACTCGTTTTCTTTTTCTATTTTGGTTTCTCTTTACACCCTGTGGTGTTTTCTCGGTAATTCCTCGGCTTGAAAACCATTCTTCACCATAAGAAACAAAAAGCTCTTCACCTTTTTTAATAGTGCGATCCGCCTTTATAGTAGCAAGCTTCTTGCTAATACTAATATTGTAATCTGCGTTAGGATCTTCTGAATGATTATAGATGCTTCCATAACCAGTAAATACTCCATATTTCCCTTTAATATCAAAATAAAAGTCTTCAAGAACTTTATCACCGCCCTTAGGAGAAATAATAATGTAACACTCTTCTATCAATTCACCTTTCCTAAAATCTTTACCAGCAAATACCCCATAACCATGCGTTGGGGATTTTTTTACATAAATTTTATTCTGAAATAATTTCTTCTTCATAAACCATTAATCCTTGGTATTTATCGAAGTTATATAACATAATTTCAGAATAGAGAAAACAGCAAGCTTAATATTTATATATTTAAGCTAGAAGAATTGGGTTTATGAGCTTCCTGCTCTTCAGAGACAGTTTGAGAGGGCAACATTCCTTCGGGCCTTTGACCTGAACCAGACTGATCAAGATCAACAGAAAATTCAGCCGTAGGCTCAGAAGGCTTGCCCAAAGCATCAAAAAAAACATTTGTTGAACCCTGCCATGATAAATTATTACTTTCAGGTAGCACAGAATGAATAGCAGCTCTATACAAAGCCTTCAAACCTGAAAAAAGGCTAGCCAGTAAAATTTCTCCAGCAACTATAGTCCAAGCAGCAATCGTTATTGCAGCAACAGTAATCATTTCTACAAATGATATAAGCTTTGGCAAAATAAATGCTGCGACCGCACTTCCTAAAAATGCAAATACTCCTAAAATTGCATAAGCCGCTGTTGAACCATAGGCATACAAAATAGGTGCAGTTAAAGCCATCCCTGATGGAGCTAAAATACCGGTAGCCATAAAAATTATGCACAATATTAAAAGAGAGGCAAACAAAGGTACCCGCAGAACATCAGCATGCTTGTTACAAAAATTTAAAAGCTTTCTTTTTAAGCCAATATAGATAAGGCTAACATTTAGTAATGGATTCACGATCAGATCAGCAAGATATTTGAGATCATTAAAAAAATATCTTGTATTCGAGTCAATTTTTGGATGATTTACGTGTTTAACAGAAGCCTTAGGAAAACCCAAATAATGGCAGGCATGAGCCTTTAAAAGTGAAGCTTTAGCGCCATTTGGCTGCGATAACAAAAACACGTGTGCATCATTTGGCACAACATCACCAAAAATATAAACAGGATCTTTTTCCTGTATATAAATATTCATATTGTCGCCATAAAACTTAGGGAACTTCTTTAGAAAACTTTTATGCAGCATAGCAGGATTTAAACTATAAGAAGTTGACTCAGGATACTGAGCCGCAACCAGCATAGCCATAGATCCGCCTTGGCTATGACCGCTAATTTTAGCATCGGGGTAATCGCTCATCCATTTGCGAACTTTAGTTAAATCATGATTTTCACCTATCGACATGCCAGGGGTTAAATTACCTAACAAAGATAAATAATAACCTTGGCCAGTAGCATAAGTAGTACCCATTAAAAGCAAATAAGGCCGAGCATTTAGAAAAATATTAATAGGCTCCAAACCATAAGCATAAATTTTATCGCTTCCATCTACTAACCACGACAACCAACCCCTCTGTGGGGAAATATCTAGCTTTACAAATTTATAGGGAACTTTGTACCATTCACCATTAATTCTTTGTGGCAAAAAAATTTCTTCATTTTCTTCAGGATCAACGAAAGGAAAATTTGAAACAAAAGTATTAATAAAAGCCTCTAAACGATTTTGCGCTTCAATATCAAGCTCATTACAAACAGACCAAGCCTGCTCGAATACATTCTTCATTTCTTCACGCATGGCTTTTAATAAATTCAGATCTTTCTTAAACGCAACCGTTTTAAAACAAAACCAAGCAAATCTTAAATTAGCTCTTTTCCACATAGGACCAGAAAAAAGTGGAGATCCATGAATAAAATACCTTAAAAAATTACGTGCATATGCTCTCAATAAAGCAGCATCATTACCAGAAAATTGAGCAAGATTTTCGGCATCATAAGAAGGCTTACTTCCCATAGCAGAAACAAGACAGGGCAGCTTACTTATATGAACTTTTGCCATATACACCTCATCTTAGTGTCAACATACTATTATATAAAAATTAACGTTTTCTTAATACGTCGAAATTATTTCCGTATGAAGATTAAAGCTACACCAAAACTCATCAAAAAAAGGCCTAAAAATTTAGCAATATACTTCTCTGCTCTTTCTAGATTCTTAACTACCCGAGGATGGGATAATATAAAAGTTAATAAACTAAACCATAGTAAAACTATAACTAACAACTCAAGACCGAGAGCAACAGTCCACCATTTAGGCTTATCAGCATCAATCACCAAAGTGAAAAGTGCTAGAAAAAATAGTGTAGCTTTTGGATTGAGCAAATTACAAAGGAATCCTTGGTAAAAAGCTTTGTAACCGCTGATCATATTCTTTTTATGTTTAATTGATAGAGAAATATGCTTAGACTGCCGGGAAAATAGAGAAGTAATACCTATATAAATTAAATAGCAGGCACCTACATATTTTATTATATTAAATAAAATAATTGAATTTGAAATGACGACTGCCAAACCTAAGGCACAATAACTGATATGCACCAAAGCTCCAGCTACAATCCCAAATGTAGTACATATACCAGCACGGCGAGAATACAATAAAGTATTCTTAGTTACGAGCGCAAAATCAGGCCCAGGCAGCATAGCAGAAAACAACATCATTAATCCAATTGATAAGAATTGCATAAACATTTTATTCTCTCCATAAATTCAAACTCTTATCACGCGCACTTAATTTGATTCAGCAAGCCATTTCAGATATAATACTTCGCCTATGCGAACAATAACAATACACACAAAACAACTGATATCGATTGTTTTAAGTTTTAGCATTTTGTTCTCCCTGTACAATTACAGCATGAGCAACAAATGGTATTACTTAGCGCATGAAGCCTATCAGTATTCTCCAGCTGAATCTGCAGGTTCAATTTGGAATAGCATTCGGGCTGGGCTCAAACTCAATCATCAAGCAGACTCTGCTAGAGTACAAGCCGAGATACAGAAGATTCTCGCTGATAAAGATAAATTATATTCAATTTTGGAGCGTTCGGCTCCCTACATATATTTTATTCATCAAGAAACTCAAATACGGAGTTGGCCAGCCGAGATTGCTTTAATACCTATTATCGAAAGTGAATTTAATCCGAATGACCGCTCAAAAAAAGGAGCATCTGGGCTTTGGCAATTAATGCCAGAAACAGCGCGAGAATTAGGCATCACAGTAAAGTCTAACTATGACGGACGTCGCAATGTGGTTTCTTCAACTAAAGCTGCATTAAATTATTTTAATGACTTAAAAAATAGCTTTAAAGGTAATTGGTATCTTGCTATCAGCGCTTATAACTGCGGGCCTGGCGCTTTAGCTTCAGCAATCCGACGTAATGGTAGTAGTGACTTTTGGAACTTAAGCTTGCCTGCTGAAACGCGGGTCTATTTACCGAGGTTATTAGCGGTAGCAGCTATCATCAAAAATCCAGAAAAATACGGCGTACAGCTACCACCCATCAAAAATAAACCTTATTTTGCTGAATTAGCAATAACCAAACCTGTCTCATTAGATAACGTTTCAAAATCTACGGGCGTTGACTTAAATGTACTTAACAGCCTCAACCCTGACTACCGTCAAAAAATAATAATACCAAACAAAAACGGGACATATACATTGCTAGTACCTGTAAAACTTTCTGCCCCAATCCATACTCAAAAGCAACAACAGCCTACTACTCAGCACTCAGTTATCAATAAGACTTAAAGACATCTAGAATTGATAAGCCCTCATGCACGTGAATAGCCTGCAGACCTATTCTCTTAGCTCCTTCTACATGCTGTTTAGAGTCATCCACAAATATTGTCTCTTCAAAAACAAGGTTATTTTCAGAAAGAATAAGCTGAAAGCCCTCAGAGTTTGGCTTGCGGTGGCCAATTACGCATGAATAATAAACTTTATCAAAGTATTCATCTAGGCTATTAAATCCATATTTTTGGCAAATACTAGATGCTAGATCAAGATGAATATAATTAATATTACTAAATAGGAAAACTCTATAACGTTGCCTTAGCTTTCTGATTAGCTCTAAGCGCTCTTTAGGCAAATCTAAAATCATCGCATTCCAGGCTCTATCGAAATTCTCTTTATCTACAGATATATTAAATTTTTTCATTAGTTGAGCCCTAAAATCATCGGGGCTAATTGCACCAACATCAAACTTATCTATAAGCTCGTCTTGTTGTATGCAGGAAATTAAGTTATCAACATTTGATGCCCCTAGCTGCCTGAAAGCTTCAATAGTCAGCTGATAGTTAATATTGATAATGACTCCACCCAGATCGAAGATAATGTTTTTTATCATCTTAATATCCTTTGTTTCATTTATTGAAAGTTAAAGCATTATACTGCCCGCTATAAAATTGTTCACGTCTCTCAGCAGCAGCGCGCATATGCCCTGCTATTTTTGGGCCCTCTAAGATATTAAATAGCTCGGACATCCGCGCAATTTTATTGTTTCCCGACCACCTATTAATACTAGTTGCGAAAGATGAATAAACAATAGGCATTGAAATGCTTTGATGTTTAGCAGTATTTTTCATCTCTGCCTGTATCCAATCGTGATCTTCTTTTAAATAATGGTAGGTATCAGCAAATAAAACCTGCATACACCCTAGCTTACATAATAGATGATAACCATGCTCAGCCTTACCTTGCGAGAGGCAACTTTCCATAAAATTATTTTTTTCATCTACATTAAATTTATTTAATAAATTTGCTTTTCTGTTAAATTCGCTAACCAAATTCGGCTCGATCTTATAATCCAAATGATCATAATG
>CAZXFO010000147.1:0-2467 GCA_964639745.1 uncultured Coxiellaceae bacterium
AAGCCACTTTAAGCATTTGTTCTGAAAGATCAACCCCTGTTAAGCGAGCCGCATAGGGTTTAAATAGTTGGCCGCATAAGCCGGTGCCACAACCAATATCTAAGATATTTAACTTATCATCAGGCGCTGACGTAGTGAGAAATGCATTTAGCAAAACTTGGGGGGCTTGATAGTGCAGTGCGTTTAATAAATGTTGCTCATAATGATCAGCATAATAATCAAATAAGGAGCTGATATAGGCAGGAGGCGATGTAAGTAGCTGCGAGTCTTGTGTGAGTATTTTAATAATGTGAGTGATATAAGTATTTTCAGGTTGTAATCGATGTGCCGCTTGGAAGTGTTTCAAAGCAAGTTCGTTTTGCTGCCGAAAAATATAAATCGCACCCAAGTTATTGTGTGCGGAGAAATTACTATTATCGATTTTTACCACTTCTTCATAGTAATAAATGGCTTCGGTTAATTTATTTTCTTGCATTAGAATGTGAGCAACGTTATAAAGCGCTTGAAGCTCTGTAGGGTCTAATTCGATTGCTTTTAAATAATGAATTTTAGATTTTTCTAGTTCGCCTTTTTTTAAGTAACAGGTGGCAATATTAACCTGTGTCTCTAAATGTTCGGGATAATCTTGTTCTAAGGCTACCAATAAGTTTAAAGCCTTTTCCCATGAATTTTGCTGCATATAAATTCTTGCGAGTTGAAATTTTCCAGCAGAATGTCGTGGTGCGTGCTCAATTAAATATTGGTAAGTTTCAGTCGCTTCTTCTAATTGGTTTGCTTTAGTTAATGCTAAGCCTAAATTGTAATAAGCATCGATATAGTGAGGATCTTTTAAAATAGCTATTTTGTAATAAGCTATGGCCTCAGCGATTTTGTTCTGTAGGAAGTGCAAGATACCTAAATTATTATAAGCAGGGGAATAATCTTGATGATGTTTTATGGTTTCTCTAAGCAGGTCTGTTGCATCCTGATATAAGCCGCGCATTTTTAAAGCATTAGCTAAATGAAGCTGAAAAATAGGGTTGTTGGGCTCTAAATCAACAGCTTTCTTAATAAATTGAGATCCGCTGATCAAGTCCTTTTGCTCAATAAAAATCATGCCCAGCGCATGCCAAGCATCAGCACTGTTGGGATTTATTTTTAAATAAGCTTCATATTGTTGCTTTGCGGTATCAATATGACCTGCTTGATATAAGGCATGGATTTTCTCTAAATCAAACGCTGTTGGCTCCATGATTTTCCTATTATATAATTGCTAAATATGACATATAACAGATTAATTTTATCCTTTCTATTAAGTATTTTATTTAGCGCTGCTTATGCATTGCCTGAAGGCTTTGTTTATTTGCGCGATATTGATCCTACCATTATTCAAGAGATTCGTTATAGTGGTTATCATAATTTTATCGGGCATCCAGTGCCTGGCTATCAAAATGCAGAATGTGTTTTAACGAGACCAGCTGCTGAAGCATTAAAATCTGTGCAACTTGAGCTAAGAAAAAAATCGCTTTCATTAAAGGTTTATGATTGTTATCGGCCTCAATCATCAGTTAATTATTTTATAGAGTGGAGTAAAGATCCAAGTCAGCAGCAAGCTAAGCAGGAATTTTATCCTCGTGTAAATAAAAAAGATGTGTTTAAGTTGGGTTATGTCGCTGAAAAGTCAGGTCACTCACGTGGCAGTACCGTAGACTTAACAATAATTCCTTTACCTGCACCTAGCCAACCTAAATATCGTCCAGGACAATCTCTAGTCGCTTGCTTTGCTCCTTACAATAAGCGTTACAAGGATAATAGCTTAGACATGGGGACAGGTTACGATTGTATAGATGAGTCAGCGAATATTGATTTTCAGAATATAAATGAAACTGCTTATAAAAACCGGCTTATGTTTAACCGTATAATGGTAAAATATGGCTTTGTTTCTTTTCCGAAAGAATGGTGGCATTTTACTTTCAAGAACGAGCCTTATCCGCGAACTTATTTTGATTTTAAAATTGCTCGTTAGATTTTTTTAGATAATGGATGAATGTTGGCAGCTGCAATAAGATTAGCTTGGTTCACAGCCACTGAAATGGGATCGTTTAAGTAATTACTCCATAATCCAAACCAACCGCCAGCCAAGCCTATTGTAGTGCCTCCTATTGCGGCTCCCATAGAAGCGCCTTTTACTCCACCAATAAGTGCTGTGACAGCAGCCGCAGGCCCAGCAGCAAGACCTGTCATAGCCCCTAATATTATGCCAATAGCAGCGCCTATAATGGCACCAAGAATGATGCGCCATGTCGGATTTTTTTTATAAGGATTGGTAGTAGCAATAAAGGCTCTAAGACCTTTGCCATCTTTATCACCGCTTGCTGCAATTTCCTTTACTAGGCTTAAGGCAGCTTCGCTGATCGTTAGCCCATCTTGGTAGCTTTTTACCCCATATTGAATATCCAAGAGAGTTTCTTCTTGTAATTGCTTCAAG
>CAZXFO010000148.1:0-9603 GCA_964639745.1 uncultured Coxiellaceae bacterium
ATTGAATTACACAGTATCAATTTTTCGAAAGAGTATTGGGAATATGTTTTTTCATATTTTCTCGATGAATATCGAGCGGGTCGCACCCCTAACCCTGATATTCTTTGTAACAAAGAAATTAAGTTTAAGGTCTTTTTACAATATGCCAAACAACTGGGCGCTCAATATCTTGCCACCGGCCATTATGTCCGCCTGCAACAAAGCGGTAGCTATACACAATTAGTGAAAGGCCTAGACCCTCAAAAAGACCAAAGTTATTTCTTACACGCGCTCAATCAAGAGCAGCTTTCACAAAGTCTTTTTCCTGTGGGGCATTTAGAAAAAACAGCAGTACGGGAGCTGGCTAAAAAAGCTGACCTTCCCACTCACACGAAAAAAGACAGCGTTGGCATTTGTTTTATTGGCGAAAGAAAATTTAAAGCCTTTTTGAATGAATACCTACCTGCCAAACCGGGCCCTATTGAAACGCCAGAGAACAAAGTAATAGGACAACATGACGGTTTAATGTTTTATACCTTAGGTCAACGCCAAGGCTTAAAGATTGGTGGCTTAAAAGACCAAGATGAAGCCCCTTGGTATGTGGTTAGCAAGGATCTTCCCCGTAACACTTTGATAGTGGCGCAAGGTGATCATCCTCTGCTTTATAAAAAATCGCTTATTGCTGAACGCATGCATTGGATTAGTGCTCCACCTACTACCTACCCTAAACGGTTAATGGCCAAAACCCGCTACCGCCAACCTGACCAAGCCTGCTGTGTTCAACCTATCGATGCTAACCGCTATGAAGTCGTTTTTGATGAACCGCAACGTGCTATTACGCCTGGCCAGTCGGTGGTGTTTTATGAAGGGGAAATTTGCCTGGGCGGCGGTGTAATTATTTAAGTGAATTCAAGACATTGTGGTATAGTAAGGTTTGCCCATATTTTGAATTAGGAAACCGCTGTGGAAAATTTTGCCTTAACAGCCATTTCGCCTTTAGACGGCCGCTATCATGATAAACTTCAAGCTTTACGCCCAATTTTTAGTGAATACGGTTTAATCCGATTCCGCGTCATTGTTGAAATTCGCTGGCTACAAATTTTAGCTGAGCACGCTAATTTGCCTGAGCTACCCAAGATTTCAACCCACGGCATTAATACCCTAAACGACATCATCGAAAACTTTTCTGAACAAGATGCGGCACGTATCAAACACATTGAAAGCGGCATTAACCACGATGTTAAAGCCATTGAATATTTCATTAAAGAACGTATCGCTGGTAATAAAGAACTCGGTCAAATGGTAGAGTTCATTCATTTCGGTTGTACCTCAGAAGACATTAACAATCTTTCTTACGGTCTAATGCTCCACACAGCTAAACAACAATGTTTATTGCCTATGCTTGCTGAGCTTATTAATGAGCTACAACATTTTGCTCAGCAGTATGCCGCGTTGCCTATGTTAGCTCGCACTCACGGCCAACCCGCAACGCCTACCACTGTCGGCAAAGAAATCGCTAATTTTATTGCACGCCTCAAAAGACAAATAGAACAGCTCGTTGCCACTCCTATTTTAGGTAAGCTGAATGGTGCCTCAGGTAACTATAATGCTCTAAGCTGTGCTTATCCTCATGTTGATTGGCAAATTGTCAGTAAGAATTTTATTAATGAATTAGGCTTAACCTGGAACCCCTATACTACCCAAATTGAACCTCACGATTATATCGCCGAATTTTTTGGAATACTTAGTCGCATTAATACTATTCTTATCGATTTTAATCGTGATATGTGGGGCTACATCGCACTGAATTATTTTAAGCAGAAAGCTTATAGCCATGAAGTAGGTTCTTCCGTTATGCCCCACAAAGTAAACCCTATCGATTTTGAAAATGCAGAAGGCAACTTAGGGATTGCTAATGCACTGTTAGAGCACATGGCCCACAAGCTGCCTATCTCGCGTTGGCAACGCGATCTCTCCGATTCAACTGTGCTACGTAACATTGGTGTTGCCATTGGCCATTCGATATTGGCATATCAATCCAGCATTCGCGGCTTACAAAAAACTGCTCCTAACGAAGAGGTTATTCGCCAGGATTTAAATAACCATTGGGAAGTACTAGCAGAACCTGTGCAAACCATCATGCGCCGTTTTGGTATTGAACAACCCTATGAAAAACTAAAAGCGCTAACCCGCGGTCAGGCAGTGACTGAAGCATTACTACATCAATTTATTAATGAACAAAATCTGCCAGATGAAATTAAACAGCAGCTTTTAAATTTGACACCTGAAAACTATATTGGCTTAGCAGCAGATTTAGCTAAAAGAATATAGAATTCAGTAGCTTCTCAACGCAAAATATGCTCAAATTATACAAGGAAAGTTAATCTTTCAGGATGATGTGAATGTTTAAATCGCTATTGTCAAAGCTACATACGAAAATCATCGATTGGCTTATCGAAGAGCCGCCTCAAAATGAAGTTCCACCTTATGATTTTGATCGCTTAACCTATGAAATTCGTCCTTGCGATGTTTTACTTATCGAAGGCAGAAGCCGCATAAGTAGAGTTATTCGCAGTATTACACAAAGCCCTTGGACTCATGCTGCGCTCTATATCGGTCGCCTTCGTGATATAGAAGATGAAGATTTACGCAAAACACTTAAAGAATACGGCATAGAAAAAGAAAAAACCCACATTATCATCGAAGGCATTATTAATCGCGGTACTGTCGCTTCTGCTTTAACGACCTATCGCTCCACTCATATTCGAATTTGTAGGCCTATTGGTCTTTCAGCTGCTGATGCTAATGTAATTATTGCTTATGCCATCAAATCATTAGGTAAAACATATAGCATTAGACAAATTTTGGATTTAGGCCGTTTCTTCTTGCCTTGGTCTATCCTGCCTCGCAGCTGGGGATCTAGCCTTTTTAGAACCCCTACAGGTAAACCTGAAGAAGGTGTTTGCTCATCACTTATAGCAGAAGCGTTTAGCATCGTACAATTTCCTGTTCTACCTTTCGTTGAACAAAATAAAGAAGGACTTGAGCTCATTCAACGTAACCCTTATCTTTATACCCCAAAAGATTTTGACTATTCGCCCTATTTTGAAATTATTAAATATCCACTTTTTAACCCAGAAGAACCATTGCCCTATTATCGCCGTTTGCCTTGGACGAAAGAAAATGTTGTTTATCAAGATTCTTATGGAAAATATACTCGATCAGAAGGCAAGCTTATTAAACAAGAGAAAGCTGTAGATAAAGCTGAAGATGAAATTGAAGAAAAGCCTACTAAACCTACGCCGCCATCACCCGCTGGTTCAGCAGAATAGTTAAAGCCCGGTCAAAAATCCGAATAGCCTTCTTCGAAGTTTTGAGCCGGGCCTAAGAATTAATAGCCGGTATCAAATACGAAATATAACATTGCACCAATTAAAGATACGATTATAAGCCCGCACATAGTTCGCTCACATTATCAATAATGAAACGTTGAGAATCTTGATTACTTGGCATTGATGATTTGCGCAGTTCAATCAAGTTTGCGCTATTTGCTAAAATAAACTGGATGTTTAATTTGCAAGCCAGGCGCAATACTTCTGTATGCACATTGCCCATAATCAACCATTGGTCTCTTTTGGAGATATTAAGGGCATCACCAACACGCTCAAGATTATCACGTGCTTCTTGATAATAGCGATCTGCAAGCGTGATCATTGAGGGTATGTTGAAATAGCAAGTTGGCAAGGTAGGCACAACGTGTACCAAACTTAACTTAATCGACATTGGTACTAGCTGTGGTGTAAACAGCGATTCTTTGATCTGTATGACCTCTTGGTCTGATACAGCATTGGTTACTAGTAAAACGTGCTTACGTCTATCCATGACTGCTCGCTCCCTAAAAATCCCCAAATTTTCTTACCGGGGATACTAATCTTCTCACGATTAATCACCAGTAAAAATTGGGAATTTCCCGTGGCAGAAGCTCGCTAAGTCTCACTCGAGTTAGGGTTTTCACCTATGCGACTAGGCATTTTCGATCCAAAATTGATCATTAAAATGCCGCTGTGTAAAATTATTACTCTTCGATGGTGGTTTCCTCGACGTTATTTGCTAAAACTAATTTGACTAGTTCTGGTACAGATTTGACCCCCATCTTCTTCATCAAAGACGCTCTATGTGCTTCCACAGTTTTAAGCGAGATTTTTAATTCAGCTGAAATTACTTTATTAGCCTTGCCAGCCACTATCCCTTGCAGAACTTCGGCTTCTCGGGCTGATAATAAGGCAAATTTAGCGTGAGCTTCTGCGGACTCTTGGCGTTTACCACGAAGCGCTTTATCTGCTCTTATAGCCTTATTGATGCTTTCTAATAATACTTGGTCGTTAAATGGCTTGGTTAAGAAATCGACTGCACCAGCCTTCATTACTCGAACTGCAAGCGGCACATCGCCGTGACCACTAATAAATATAATAGGAGGCACTGAAACCCCTTGTTGGCCAAGCTCGTTCAATTTGATTTGTAATTCAGGACCGCTCATGCCAGGCATTCTAACGTCTAGCAATAAACACCCTGGCCGTTCTGCATCGTATTCATTTAAAAAATCTTGTGCGCGGTTATAAGTTCTAACATTTAAACCCACCGACTCAATCACCCAAGATAGTGATTCCGCCATCGCTTGATCGTCATCCACTACATAAACTACAGACTCATCCGCCATATAACCTCCTATTCAGTGGGTAATGTGAAACGAATCCAACTATGACTACTCGTATTAGGATTAATAGTAAACTCGCCGCCATGTGCCTCAATGATCGAGCGACAAATAGCTAAACCCATGCCACGTCCATGTGCCTTAGTTGAAAAAAACGGTTTAAACACTTTATGTATCACTTCCTTTGAAAATCCTGGGCCTGTATCATTTACTGTAATAGAGATAGTTTGTTTATCAAGCGTTTTTGTTTCAATCCTTATTTTACGTTCTGCGGGGTTAATATCCCGCATTGCATCAATAGCATTTTGCAGCAGATTTAACATGACTTGCTGCAATTGAATTCTATCGGCTGAAATAAAGGGCAACTCTTTTTCAAATTCTAAGTCGACTTTAGTTTTCGATGTATTCAATTCATGACGTATTAAGCTTATGGTTTCCCGTAAAATGCTGTTAATTTTGCATGAAGTTTTAACTAACTGCCCTTTACAGAAAAAATTCTTCAAACGCTGAATAACTTCTCCTGCGCGCTCAGCTTGGGCAACTGCTTTGCCCATTACTTCTACCAGCTGTGCAGGGTCGCACTTATCTCTCTGTAAATGTCGTACACAGCCTTGGGTATAGTTAATAATGGCTGACAGTGGCTGGCTTATTTCATGCGCCATCCCCGAGGCCATTTCTTCCATCGTGCTTAACCTAAATACATGAGCTAGCTGCTGTTTACGCATGCCGACTTTCTTATCCATGATGTGATCAGTCACGTCCCTAGAAGCCATTTGTATCTCACGAATTTCATTCGTTGATTCATTACAAATCAAACGAATGCAGCTCTCGAACCAACGAAATTCACCATCTTTTCGTCGGCTACGATATACAACGGTATAGTTTTTATTTTCTTTATGGCGGATGTTACTGAATGATTTTTTTAATTTTGTGATATCGTCATGATGCATGAATTTAAAGGCGCTCTGACCTATCATCTCTTCAGGGGTATAACCCAGCAATGTTTTACATGAGGGTGATACATAAAGATAAGAACCTTCTGGTGATACTTGGGCAATAATGTCAGTAGCATTTTCAGCTAAAAGGTGAAACCGAATTCCACTTTCCCAGATATCTTTCTCGAGTTGTTCCTGGCGCTGCAAGCTTCTTACATATAAGGGATAGAGTGCATATAAAGCAGATAAGGCCTGGCGATAATCCTGCGCTAACCTTTCATATTTAGTTTTGAGCTCACTTTCTGTAGCTTTATATACAGAAATATTATGATGAATAAGTAATACCGTAAGTTTTCCTGGCTCTGGACCATTTAACAAAGCTAAATTACTTAAGCATGTTCCTTTCGTACCATTTTTGCGATAGAAAACGGTTTCGTTAGACCATTTTTTTTCTTGGGGAAGTGTTTCTTTGATAATTTTAGAAAGCGGATAATTACGGTCATAGAGAAAATTGATAGACTTACCAATCGCGTCTTTCTTGGTATATCCGAAGGTGGCAGAGGCTCTGTGATTCCAATCCAGAATCCGTCCTGTTTTATCCAACAATACCGCACTGTCTGTAATCGCTTCAAAAAGCGATTGAGCATACTCCATTCAACAACCCTCATTTGCCAGGGATATAAACGGTATTAATTTTGATATATATTACATCAAAATCATTGATTCGATAGAGGTATTTAGTAAATGGCTTCAGCAAAAGACAACAAAATACACATTCTTGGAGTTGGTGGCAAATTTATGAGCGGCGTGGCTGTTTTAGCCCAGGAAAGCGGCCATTTTGTTGCTGGTTCTGACCTCAATTTATACCCCCCCATGAGCACCCAGCTCGAAGCCCAACATATTCAAGTCTGCCAGGGTTATGACCCAGCTCATATAGAGCCAGATACTGCTGAGATTATCGTAGGTAATGTGATCCGGCGTGGAAACCCTGCAATAGAGTATGTTCTTGAGAAGGGATTGCCCTATATATCTGGACCACAATGGTTAGCTGAAAACATTTTGCGTGATCGTTGGGTCATAGCAGTATCAGGCACGCATGGTAAAACGACCACAACCAGCATGGTGGCTTGGATCTTAGAATATGCAGGGCTTAACCCCGGATTTCTAATTGGAGGCATTCCGGAAAATTTTGGGGTTTCTGCACGATTGGGTAGTTCGCCTTTTTTTGTTATTGAAGCTGACGAATATGACACTGCTTTTTTTGATAAGAGAGCGAAATTCGTTCACTATCATCCACGCACATTAATCATCAATAATCTCGAATTTGATCATGCTGATATTTATGCGGACCTGGCTGCTATTCAACTACAATTCCACCATCTAATTAGAATTATTCCTGGCAATGGCCTAATTATACATAACGATCAAGACCATAATATACCACCAGTTCTTAGCCAGGGCTGCTGGACGCCGTGCACCACATTTGGTAGCAATCAGAGCGCATGGCAAGCTCATTTAAAACAAAAAGATGGCTCAAGCTTTGATGTACTGCATGAAGGCAAGATAGTTGGGACTGTCGAATGGGGTTTGCTTGGCAACCATAATGTAAATAATGCCCTAGCTGCTATTGCTGCAGCCACACATGCAGGGGTTAAACCTGGAACTGCTGTTGAGGCTTTAGAAAGCTTTAAGAATGTTAAACAACGGATGGAAATCAAAGGCCAAGTTAATGGTATTACTGTATATGATGATTTCGCTCATCACCCTACTGCTATTAAGACCACTCTAGCTGGCTTACGGGCAAAAGTGGGCAAAGATGCACGTATTATTACTGTTTTAGAATTTGGCTCTTACACAATGCGCAGCGGTGTCCATAAAGATCAACTGCCTCAAGCTTTTGAAGACGCTGATATGATAATTTGTAAAAAACCACAAGCCGCGGCTGATTGGGGCTTAGATGATGTTCTTATAAAGTGCTTAAAACCTTATAAATCTTATGGCGATGTTGATGTAATGGTAAAAGAGCTTTCTGCCAACTTGCATAGCGGCGATCATGTCGTTGTGATGAGTAACTCTGGCTTTGATGGGGTTCATCAGAAGCTGTTACTTGCGATAAGCTCGTAACCCCTTGAGCCCAGTCTTCAGCAAAAAACCGCAATAGTGTCTGTACTATTTTAGATTCGCGCGTAATGACTGATAACTCCCGGTTGCGATCAAGAGACGCCTGCGTAAAATTTATTGAACCTAACATGGCAAGCTTTTCGTCTATTATAATCACCTTGGCATGAATTACTTTATCTTGTGCGATATGGATATTAACACCTGCTTTTTGTAAATATTGCCATTTTTTTCCTGGCTCAGAGCCCGATGTCATAACTTTCACATCTATTCCACGACGAGCTGCTTGAGCTAATGTAACAAGAACCTCTTTATCACTAAGCCCCTGGGCATAAATTTTAATGGATGCATGCGCCTCATTAAGTAATTGCAATATTTTTGTTCGACTATTATCGGGGCTCCATACTAAATCAACTTGACTAGGATGACTAATCTTGTGCTGCCAATCGGCATCAAAAACATCCTGTATTTCTTTTACCAAGGCAGGTGACGTAGTTACTATCCCAAAATTGCGCTGATTCTTAAATGTTGAACGAGTAAAATTGAAAGTAAGGATATATGCTACGTTATGGTCAATTAGCAATGTTTTTTGATGTAAAAAATAAAATTCGGGAGAAGGATAAACTACACGCATTTTTGCTGCAGAAAAACTTTGAATAGCAGGTATGTTTTCTTCTGCATGTTGATAAGGAAAATGTTGCAATAAAATTCGGACCGCTTTATTTGAGGCTTTAGCTTGCACTAAAGCATCAAGAATAGCCTCATCAGTAAAACCATACATAGCCAAATCTACAGTTGATTCAGCATTTCTTATTGCATTTATAAGCGGTTGCCGTCCTTCTTCAGGCTCTATAATGAGGGTATCAGCGAATGCAAAGGGAGTTATTAAATAAAGTATCAAAATAAGAAGAGCTTTCACCAACTTCAAACAGCACCTCTGCCAGCAAAGGCATGCGCCAAAGTGCCACCATCAATAAATTCTAATTCTCCACCCAAAGGAACACCATGAGCTATGCGAGTTACTTTTACATCAGGATATTGTTTTACTAGATCAGAAATATAATGAGCTGTAGCCTCACCCTCTACCGTAGGGTTAGTAGCAAGAATAACTTCAACAACGGTTTGTTGAGATAAACGGCTTGCTAATTCATGCATTCCAATTTCTGCAGGCCCTATTCCATCTAAAGGGGATAAATGACCCATCAATACAAAGTATAGGCCCTTAAAAATATTCATTTGCTCAAGCACCATCATATCAATAGGATTTTCAACGATGCATAATAAGCCAGGATCACGTAATGGTGAGCTGCAAATATCACATTCTTCTTTTTCACAAAAGGTACGACATTTTTGGCATTGGCCAATACGATCTATTGCCATATCTAACACTTGAGCAATATGTTTGGCTGTTTTTCTACCTCGCATCAGCAATTGAAAAGCCATGCGCTGCGCAGTCTTAGGACCAACACCTGGTAAACCGCGCAGGCTTTCGATGAGCTCCTCAAGTAGAGGACTAAAACGCATGAAGTATTTCCTTTTTTATTTATCTTCTTCGCCGCCTAAACCTTCTGGGAGTTTAATGCCGGCTAATCCCGATACCTTATCACGCATGTGGCGCTCAATTTTATCGGTAGCATCATTAATAGCTGCAACAATTAAGTCTTCAATTACTGACTTTTCTTCACGTAAAACGCTAGGATCAAGCACAACCTTGCGAGCGTAATGATGTCCAGTCACAGTGACTTTAATAAGGCCACCACCTGACTGACCGGTGATTTCAGTTTCCATCATTTGCTTTTGCATATCTTGCAGTTTTTTCTGCATTTCTTGCGCTTTTTTGATGAGATCAGAGAACCCTGG
>CAZXFO010000149.1:0-2111 GCA_964639745.1 uncultured Coxiellaceae bacterium
TGTTGGGCGAAGTGATAGCGCAGCCATTGGGCATCAGGTATTCGAATATGTATACAACCATGACTTACGTTATTGGCAACTAAAATGGTATCAGGTGAGCCATGAATAGATTGTCCACCATTAAAAAACATACAATAGGGCATTAACGAACCCCCATTGGGACGAGGGTAAGTTTTAGAATAACAGCTAGCATCGCCTAAAGAGTAAATACGAAAAGTACCAGGATGCGTTCTGCAAGGTCCTTTATCGTCTTCACAGTAATTGGCACCAGCTGTTGCAATACCGGCTTTAACTAATTCACCATATTTATTGTAGGCCCCCCAAGCATAAACTTTTGGATCAACAAGGATCACCTTTTCTGGGCCATAATTAATTTTAGGCGGCATAACTGATGCGTATTTCGATTCATCATAGTTATCGGAATATGGGTAGTCTTTGGGACGAGTTGCACATCCAGCCACAAATGCAATTAAAATGAAAACTAAAAAAATATGGCGTAATGCACGCTGATAATGCATGACTTTCTCCTTATGGAACTACTCATTTTGAGCTAAGGTTTTTCAATGCATACCCCCGCACGCGGATCATTAATACTCGGAGGGTTTGAAAACGATAATATTATTATACGGTTTTAAAAAAGGCTGGGGTTTATATTAACTGCTGGTAAAAAGGATTTAGTATATTTTTTATATAAAAAGGCCAAAATCGATTATTTTTTACTAGAAAGCCCTCGGGTACGAGGGCTTATATTTAAATTAACGATAGCGTTTATTGCAAACTGCTGCCATTACTAATCCTGCTAGGAACCAGCCGATTAATAAATCAGCCATTTCGACTAAGGTGTAGTGAGCATCAAACCCAAACCAGTTCCAATAAGGAATATGAGTTATAGTCCCTGCAGCTAAAGCAAACACTATAACAAAAACCAGTCTTCCTATGTAGCTAAGGCCAGTCGTACGTAGTAATAGCCATGCAACAAAAAAAGCGGCTATTAATTGTGTAATGAAGCTAATGACAACATGATGAGTCATAGAATTCGCCATACCATCTAAGCGGATTGAGGCAAAAATATGTGGAGTGTTCGAAGCGGTGGTAGCAGTTGAGGATGTTGCTTCTTTAACGGTATGGCTATTGATAGCAGCATTTTTTGCTTGATCTTTTGGCATTAATGGAGAGAAGTATACCCCTGAGATATCTGCATTAGCCTGGATAGCTTGTGTAACCATACTTTCATTTTTAAAAGTGTGTAATGTTTCCATGTGCCAGGGGAGTAGCATCCATGAGACAGCGCCCCAAATAAATAAAATAATACCGCCTAGAACTCCGCCTTTAATCAGTTTAGACATAACTTACTCCATTAGTTAAAAATCAATGAACCATTTTAGCCCAAATCATAAAAAGTGCTAGAGCAATATTATAATGACTTACTGCTTTTAATTTATGTATTTTTTGCGATAATGAACATACTGGATTTCTTTACTAAGGATAGCTGCATGAGGAATCAATTAAGCACGCTGATCGTTAAGCGTTTAGATGAGCAAGGATCAGCCCTAAAAAAACA
The DNA here is from genome assembly GCA_964639745.1 of uncultured Coxiellaceae bacterium. Taxonomy (GTDB): domain Bacteria; phylum Pseudomonadota; class Gammaproteobacteria; order DSM-16500; family DSM-16500; genus JABDGC01. Next base: position 1,562 of record CAZXFO010000149.1, read on the forward strand.
ATTTGCGTTCCAGCATCCGATTAAAGTAGCACGCCATTTTGCCTTAGATAACTTACTGCCTACAGAAATTGCTATGCAGATTTACCAAAGCTTTCCTAAGCCTAAGAAGATGCATTTATTGCATAGCCGGGGCGAACTCAAATTAAAGTATGTTCACATTAAGGAAGCTGCAAGTTTGTTGCAAGATATAAGCGTTGCTTTCCAAGACCCAAAAGTAATAGCTGCTATAGAAGAAATTACCGGAATAAATAATCAAGTTCCTGATCCAGCACCAACTGCAGGCGGCATCAGTACATTGCTTAAAGGATATTATATTAATCCACATTTAGATAGTTCACACGATAGAGCTAAAAAGCTTTACCGTACAGTTAATGTGCTTTATTATGTGTCGCCTAATTGGGGTGAAGATAACGGCGGTAACTATGAATTATGGAATGAATCAGTTACTCAGCGTATTTTAGTTCCTAGCTATTTTAACCGTTTAGTTGTAATGGAAACGAATAGTAAGTCATGGCATGCGGTTAACCCTGTCTTGTGTGATCAGCCTAGG
>CAZXFO010000150.1:0-1814 GCA_964639745.1 uncultured Coxiellaceae bacterium
GGTGTGGTTTCACCCAGTCTCTTTTTGAGCTAGTCATTGCACGAAGCATACAAGGCATAGGTGGATCAATTATGTTACCCCTTGGGCGCTTAATTATTCTCCGTACATTCGCAAGACATGAAGTTGTTGAAGCCATGAATGCTGTCATAATGGTCGTCTCAATTGGTATCATGCTAGGACCTTTAGCAGGTGGATTTATTACCGATCATTTATCCTGGCATTGGATTTTTTGGATTAACATACCCGTAGGCATTTTTGTAGTTTTACTAGCCAGCACTAAATTAAAAGACTACGAGCGGCAGCCTGTCAATAAATTTGATTTTATTGGCTTCATGCTTTTCGGAGTCGGCTTAGCGTTACTCACATTTTCACTAGCATTATTTAGCGAATCGTCGCGCTCAACCCAGTATGCTCTCAGCATGTTGGGATGCTCATTTATTTTATTAACCTTTTATTTTCTATATTCTCGACATAAAACTAACCCCATAATTGACACTCATTTATTTAAGTTACGTACCTTTCAAGTTTCCGTCTTGGGTAGCCTATTATCTAGAACAGGCTTCGGAGGGATTCCCTTTTTATTGCCATTACTATTACAAGTAGGTTTGGGATTTTCAGCTGAGCTATCAGGACTATTGCTCGCTCCTATAGCTATCGGTATTTTTGCAGCTAAACCCTTTTCAGTGCGCATACTCAGGACATTAGGTTACAAAAAATCGCTTCTTATTAATTCATTTTTAGTTGGATTTATTTTACTAGCTTTTGAGCTGATAGGCTCAAAATTTCCAATTTACTGCATAGCCTTATTAACATTAACCTACGGTATATTAATAACACTACAATTCAGCGGAGTTAATTCTTTAGCTTACGCAGATATCATGGATAAAGATCTAGGTAAAGCAACCAGCATTGTAAGCACTATACAGCAGCTCTCACAAAGTTTTAGCGTTTCAGTAGCAGCATTATTACTTTGTATTTTTGCTAATGGCAAACAAACACATCTACTAACACCAGCAACTTTTCACCATACGTTTGCAACTATGGCTGTGCTTACTTTTCTAACTAGCACAATATTTTTCCGCCTACAAAATAATGATGGCCATCAAATGCTATCTGCAAAATTGGAACCCAATAGATAATTAAAACTTTCTAGCGAGAAACGCCCCTAGACCCACAGCTGTAATACACAAAACAAAACTTAATAAGATATTTAAGAATGACTTAAATACTTCACCATCTTCAATCAGATGTAAGGTTTCCATTGAAAAAGCCGAGAAAGTAGTGAATCCCCCTAAAAAACCAATCAAAATTAATGAGTGTAAGAATTCTGATTGAGCATTCATACGCTCTAACAATAATATCGACAAAAAACCCATTAAAAACGAGCCTAGCGCATTAATAAATAAAGTCCCACATGGGAAAGATTTTCCAACTGATAAATGAATAGCTATAGACAGCCAATAGCGCAGTAAGGATCCCAAACCACCACCCGCCATAACTAATAATGCTTTATACAAAGTGCACCCTCTCTAACAAAACATCTTATATTTTCCAAATAATGAGCAACTAATCCAGGGCTTTTCTGTAATACCTTGAACGCTATTCAGGTTTAAGCCTAAAATGTTTTTATCATTAAATCATCATTTTCTTATCATTTACATAGCCCCATATTTAACGTTAGGAGATATGTAATGAAATTCTTAAAAATATTTTTGATAATTTTTATAGCTCTACTCATTATTGCTCGTCTATTATTACCTCACCTATTGCTTAAATATGCAGTCGCCAAGATAAATACTATTCCTGATTACTAT
>CAZXFO010000151.1:0-6984 GCA_964639745.1 uncultured Coxiellaceae bacterium
TGATAGCCTGCCATACCAATGAATAATGCAATGGCGCAAAAGCAAATGGCATATATAAAGTTAAGTGTTAAACGGGTTAAGAATTTTGAAAGTGGAGGTAATTTGGTGGGAGTTTTCTTGAGCAGTTCACTTCTTCTCATCATAGCTTAATCCTCAAAGCCTACTAATTCTTGCAATGCTAAAACGCGAATGGTTTCTAAAGCTAATTCAATGCATTGCTTGGTAATGCTAGGTATCATGCCTGTTGGATCAAAGCCATCTTCGATAGTGGCTACAACACCTAATATGGCACCTGCTAATACTTGTTGATGCGGATTACCTTGAAGCTGTAATTGATGATTATAAATCTGGCTTTGGACAAATAAAGTGGCGGTTTCCATTTCTGAAGCTAAAACGCCGCCTTGAATTAATAATTCTAAATAACGGCGATTTTCATCGCGCATAGGGCCTGCACCAAATTCTCGTGCGTAGAGCGAACTCTTACAATGAACAATGCCTGTATGTAAGTCATCTAAAATATCTAAATTTTCTGCAGCTAGTAAAATGGCGGAAGTCATTTCAAGAGAAGCAAGTGCTGGAAATTCAACCGGTAGGTAACGTTGAGTGGTTGCTTCATCTCGCACGGAGGCTTGTGCATTTACTAAATGTCCAATTCGCACCCATGGTTGCATAGATCCTGAAGTGCCAACTCGTAAAAAGCGCTTGGCTCCTAAATGGAAAAGCTCGTGTAAATAAATTTCAGCACTCGGACAACCCATGCCGGTCGCAATAGTTGCGACATCTATGATGAGGCCATCAGCTTCTAAGGTGCCTAAATAGAGATGGTTGCCACGTGAATGATGTTTAATTTCTAAATTATCGAAGTGCTTTGCAATTTCTTGGGCACGGCCATCTGAGCCTGGGATTAAAACATAACGGCCTATGCCGTGGTTACCTTCTAAGTCTGCAGGGGTTGCATTGATGTGTGCTGGTTTATATAGAGTGTCCATATTTTCTTCCTAACGCATTTTCTTTAAAAGTTGTTGTTTAGTTCTATCCCAGTCGCGCTTCTTCTCATCGGCGCGTTTATCGTGAAGCTTTTTACCTTTTGCTAATCCAATCTCAAGCTTAACGCGATTGTGCTTCCAATACATGGCTAACGGTACCAGAGTATAACCGCGTCGCTCAATTAATCCGATTAATTTATTAAGCTCATAATTATGGAGCAATAATTTACGGGTGCGTTGTGGATCAGGGTCAATATGGGTAGAAACGGTAGAGAGCGGACTAATTTGTGCGCCTAATAACCACGCTTCGCCATTTTTTAAGATGACATAGCCCTGATCCAGCTGAATTTTACCCGCTCGAATGCTTTTGACTTCCCAGCCCTGTAGCGCAATGCCAGCTTCATATCTATCTTCGATAGAATATTCATGCTTGGCTTTGCGATTTAAAGCTATTGTCTGTGATGTGTTTTGTTTTTGAGTCATGTCGGTATAATATCCAAACCTTTAACGATAAACTAGAAGTAATTGACTTATGGCGATTATAAAACGAAGTGCTTTAGTGCCTTACAGCGCGCGGCAAATGTTTGAATTGGTGAATGGTATCGATGATTATCCGCGCTTCTTACCGTGGTGTAGCAGCAGCACTATTATTAAGCGTGATGAGACTGAAGTGGTAGCCTCTTTAGGTATAGTTTGGAAGGGTATTCACAAAAGCTTTACTACCCGCAATGAGTTAATGCCTTTTAACTGCGTCAAAATTTCATTAGTAGAAGGCCCTCTAAAGCATTTAGAAGGTACATGGATGTTCCATCCCCTGGGTGAAGAGGGTTCTAAAGTAACTCTCGATTTGGATTTTGAATTTGCGGGCAATTTTATTGACCGTATGTTTGAGCCTATTTTTAATCATATTGCTAATTCGCTGGTGGATGCCTTCTGTAAACGGGCGAGAGAAGCTTATGGAGAGTAGTAAAATTACGATTGAAGTTGCTTATGCAAAACCTGAACGCCAATTGATTTTGACTGTTGACGTTGCCCATGACTCAACGATAGAAGACGCTATTCATGCTTCAGGCATTTTGCAGGAATTTCCAGAAATTGACTTAGAAAAGCAGGGAGTTGGCATTTTCAGCCAACCCAAGTCTTTAAGGGATAAAATTAAAGCGGGTGATCGAATTGAAATTTATCGATCCCTTATTGCTGATCCTAAGGAAAAGCGTCGGGACCGAGCTAAACAACAACTCTAAATACCAACTCTAAATACCAACTCTAAATACCGGCTCTTTGAATACTTTGAAGTCTGCCGTGGTGGAAAACCAAGACTACTCGTTTTTCTTGGCGGTCACCCGAACCTAATTGCGAGCTGTAAACATAGTCGATATGGCCGTTATTAAGAATATTTATTAAAACCGGCGGCCCCATAATGGCTTTTACCTGGCTTTCACTCATGCCAGTATGGAGTTTATCAACCATAGCGGGGGTCATGACGTTCCCTTGAACAGTCTCAACGCGGTGAATGTGGAATAGAGAACAAGAGCTCAAAAAAGTTCCCATAAGGCATAGCAAAATAAGTATACGCATTTAGTCTCCCGATATGTCCATTAACGGCTAAGCTACTGGGCTATAATAATGGCCAAAAAGGCGTATCACAAGCTGAAAATCATTTTAAAACAATAGAGTTATTTCATTTGACATGACTTGGCCTTTCTACCTAAAATCACGCCACTATGAAAACTCTACCATTGCCTCAGCATATAAACTTGCTTCGTTTATCGGAACACGCGGCACAGTTTCATGGTTCTTTATTAATCAAGGACATGGAGCGGCTTTTGCCCAGTTTATATAATAGCGAGGGGACGGTAGACGTTGATTTAAAGCTAGATGTAGATGCAGAAAAAACTAAATTTTGCCATGTGCGGTTAAAAACAGACGTTGTTTTGCAATGCCAGCGTTGTATGAAACCGTTTACTTATGGAATAATGAGCGATTTTCTGCAAGGCATAGTTACTTCAGAACAAGAGGCGGAAGGCTTGTCTGAACAATATGAACCGGTGATTGCCCCCGATGGCGTTTTGGTCATATTGGGAATGATTGAGGATGAGCTGATTTTAAAGCTACCTATTGTTCCTATGCATGAAGCTTCTGAATGTGAGGTGAGATTGCCCGTTGTTGATTCGACTTGGAAAGAAGAAGAAAGCAATAATGTGCAAAACCCTTTTAATGTGTTGCAATTTTTAAAGCGAGAAAAGAAATAAGAGGTATTTATGGCTGTAGCGCAAGGTAAAACAACTCGTTCACGTCGCGGTATGCGCCGTTCACACGATGCATTAAGTAAACCAACTTTGTCAGTTGATGTTGGTACAGGTGAAACTCATAGACGTCACCACGTATCGCCTAAAGGCTATTACAAAGGCAAAGAAGTTATTAAGCAAAAAGTTAGTCTTGAATCTGAAAGTGACGAAGGATAAGTCACTTGAACCGCGTTACCATCGCTATTGATGCAATGGGGGGCGATCATGGCCCCTCAGTCACTATACCTGCTTCGCTTGCAGCTTTGCAGAAACATAGCAATCTGCATTTAGTGTTGGTGGGCGATCAAACTCAAGTGCAGGATGAACTTAATAAACATCCAGGCTACGATTCTGCACGTCTTGATATTCATCATACAACCCAACGTGTTGCTATGGATGAGTCTCCTACCCAAGCGCTGCGCTATAAAAAAGATTCTTCCATGCGAGTTGCTGTAAATCTAGTGAAGGAAGGTAATGCTCAAGCTTGCGTTAGTGCTGGCAATACTGGAGCCTTAATGGCTATTGCCCATTTTGTTCTTAAAACAATTAATGGAGTCGACCGTCCTGCCATTATTTCTGTTTTGCCTTCGATAGGCAAAGATATGCGTATGTTAGACTTAGGTGCCAATGTTGATTCAAGTGCTATGCATTTAGCGCAATTTGCTGTGATGGCATCTGTATTGGCCTCTGCAGTTGATAATATTTCAAATCCTAAAGTTTATTTATTGAATATTGGCGAAGAAGTGATTAAAGGTAACAAGCAAGTCAAAGAAACAGCTATGTTACTTTCACAAACCAAGGCGATTAACTATAAAGGTTTCATTGAAGGCGACGCTATATTTGATGGCGAAGCAGATGTTGTTGTCTGTGATGGATTTGTCGGAAACGTCGCATTAAAAACCAGTGAAGGCGCAGCGCTTTTTGTTAGTAAGCTTATTAAAGAAGGTTTTTCTCGTAATTTTTTAACAAAACTGGTTGGTTTAGCTGCACGCCCCATTTTAAAAAGTGTCATTAAGCGCGTTGACCCAGGCCATTATAATGGTGCAACATTTCTAGGTTTGCAGGGTATTGTAGTGAAAAGTCACGGCAGTGCTAAAATAACAAGTTTTACACGTGCTATTGAACAAGCCATTATTCAAGCCGAAAAAAATATTCTTCACTTGATTAGTGATGAAGTTGAAAAATCCCTTAAATCTACTCCGTTTGGAACTTCCTAATATGAAATATAGTCGCATAACTGGCACCGGTTCTTATTTGCCTGAAAGAGTTCTGACAAACGCTGACTTAGAAAAAATGGTTGATACCACTGATGAGTGGATTGTTGAACGAACAGGAATACATCGTCGCCATATTGTAGCTGAGAATGAAGATGCATTAACCATGGCTGATGCGGCTGCGCGTCGTGCTCTAGAAGCTGCAGGTTTAATGCCTCAAGATATTGGTTTGATAATCGTTGCAACAACAACCCCAGTTAAAATATTTCCTAGTACAGCTTGTCTTTTACAAAAGCGATTAGGGATAGCGGGTTGTCCCGCATTTGATTTAAATTCTGCAGCTTGCTCAGGCTTTATGTATGGATTGAGTATTGCAGATCAATATATTCGCCAAGGTTCTGTTAAGCATGCGCTCATTATTGGTAGTGAAGTCATGTCGCGCATTTTAGATTGGAATGATCGCACCACCTGTGTCTTATTTGGTGATGGTGCTGGAGCAGCTATCATCAGTGCGAGTGATGAACCAGGCATTCTTTCTACTCACATTCATGCTGACGGTACGTATGAAGATGTGTTGTCTTTAGAATTAGGAGGCAACAAGCCAAATGCTAATGCCGAAGTAGCGGGTGCATATGTGCAAATGTCAGGTAATCGTCTCTTTAAATTGGCTGTAAATATTTTAGGTGACTTATTTGAAGAAACTTTAGCAGCTAACTCGCTATCTAAGTCTGATATTGATTGGTTGATTCCCCATCAAGCCAATATTCGCATCATCCAGGGAATGGCTAAAAAATTGGATTTGAGCATGGACAGGGTAGCTATAACCCTTGATGAGCAAGGTAATACTTCAGCTGCATCTATTCCGCTTGCACTCGATAAAGTGGTGCGAGATGGCAGAGTCAAACGTGGCCAAACTTTGTTACTTGAAAGCTTTGGTGGTGGGTTAGCCTGGGGCTCAGCTCTAATTAAGTATTAATTGAATAAAGCATGGTAACTATATGAAAAAAATAGGTATTGTATTTCCTGGTCAGGGTTCGCAAAAAGTTGGTATGCTGGTCGATATCGCCCAAGAATATCCTGCCGTGCGCCAAGTTTACCAAGATGCTTCAGACATTTTAGGTTATGACCTCTGGAAACTTGTCAGCGAAGGTCCTGCTGAGGAGTTAGATAAAACAGCTAAAACTCAACCTGCATTGCTAGCGAGCTCATATGCCTTATGGCAAATTTTGTTTTCTCACAATAAACACAAGCCTGCATTAATGGCAGGACATAGCTTGGGTGAATATAGCGCATTAACTTGTGCTGGTGCTCTGGATTTTAAAGACGCGCTTCGTATCGTTGCAACCCGTGGTGAATTAATGCAACAAGCAGTGCCTGAAGGGCGCGGTGCTCTTGCAGCTATTGTCGGCTTAGATGACAATACTGTTCTTCAAATTTGTAAAGAAGCTGCTACCGATGATGAAGTCTTGTCAGCTGCCAACTTTAACAGCCAAGGCCAAATTGTAATTGCTGGCCATACAGCTGCAGTTACAAGGGCTATCGATTTAGCTAACAAAGCTAATGCCAAAATTGCAAAAGTATTGCCTGTTAGTGTTCCTTCACATTGTGGTTTGATGAAACCAGCAGCAGAAAAATTAGCCGAATTATTAGAAGGTATTACTATTCACAAGCCAAAATTCCCCATTATTAACAATGTGGACGTAGCTGCTTATGATACACCCCAAATGATACGTGATGGTTTAGTGAGACAACTTTATATGCCTGTGCGTTGGGTTGAGGTGATGCAGTCATTTATTAACCGCGGAGTGACATATATAGTTGAATGCGGCCCTGGCCGAGTATTAACAGGTTTGAATCGTCGCATTGGCGCAGAATTAACTTTAATGCAAACTTCCGATGTGCGCAGTTTGCGTGAAGTGTTAGATGCAGAATTTGAAATAGAATAGGTGATTTATGTTATTGCACGGAAAAGTCGCGTTAGTAACTGGAGCTAGTCGAGGGATAGGGCAGGCCATTGCCATTGCGCTCGGTCATGAAGGCGCTACCATTATTGGTACTGCAACTACTGAAGAAGGCGCCAAGCAAATTACAGAAATTTATAAAGATGAGCATATTACTGGCGAAGGTATGAGATTAGATGTTTCTTCACAAGAGTCAGTCGATGCTGTTTTGGCTGCTATAAAAGAAAAATATGGCCCAGTTTCTATATTGGTTAATAATGCTGCAATTACTCAAGATAACTTATTGCTGCGCATGAAAGATGACGAGTGGTTTAAAGTTATAGAAACAAATTTAAATTCTGTTTATCGGTTAACAAAAAACTGTATACGCGACATGATCAAAGCTCGTTGGGGACGGGTTATTAACATTGGCTCAGTAGTCGGCTCAATGGGTAACCCAGGGCAAACTAATTATTCTGCTACAAAAGCCGGTGTAGAAGGCTTTGCAAGGGCTTTAGCTTGTGAAGTAGGTGCACGCCATATAACAGTCAATACG
>CAZXFO010000152.1:0-2895 GCA_964639745.1 uncultured Coxiellaceae bacterium
AGCAGACTGAAGAAAAATTAGCTAAGACGCAAGCTGAAGAAAAATCAGCGGCGCCTACTTCAGAAGAACCGCTGGCCAAAATCCCAGCTCAAAATGACCTTAATGACGAGCAATATACTGATTTACTGGTTAATCAAGGTCACTTCAGAGTTTTAGAAGCAAATCCTAATCATAAGATTACTGGCGCGCTTCTTAATAATCAGCTTTGGAATCTTTGTTACCGTAAAGATTTTGAAAAAACGTTTGCAACAGCAAAAGCACTCATTCAAATTGATTCTAATCATGACGCAGAAGCTCGCCAAGTTAAAAGCGATTTCCTAACTGATATTGAAAATATGAGTAATAAAGTTAGCCAAGATTTCCAAGCGAAGAAAATTGTCGCATCTGAAGGCCGCACTTTATCTAACGCAGCCTTAGAGTTAGCTCAAGCTTTAGTTTCACCAAAAGCCTCAACCACTAACCCAGAAGCCGACAAGAAGGCCGTTTTAAATCCCGTCTTAAAATTTAAAAACGCTACCAAAAACTTCCAAAATAATTGGGGCTGGCGCTCTATATTAGGTGCTGTGATTGGTGCCGCTATCGGTTTTGCTGTTGGCATGGCTATTGGCATTTGGCTGGGCCCTGTAGCAGCCTTAACCGCCTTAGTGGGTGCAACTTACGCAGCTTACCTAGGTGCAGCTATATTAGGCGGCGTAGGAGCTTTAAGTGGCTTACCAGTAGGCATGTGGCGAACTTCAGCAGTTGACCCCATTCAGCAAACAGCTAAAACAGCTGAAGCCCTGCAAAATTTTGAACCAAAAATGATCAAGACAGTTTAAGCAACTACTGTCTATTCATTGTCCCAACCGTCCCTCCATTGTCACCCCAGCGAAAGCTGGGGTCTGAGTATGCCATATTGTCATGGAACCCGATTTTATAAAATCTAGACTGATAGCTAATCTAGACTGATAGCTTTAGAAAGGCTCTAAGCTCTTCGCATTGCCCAGCTTAACATGCTAAAATTCGGGGCTTTAACCCCGAGGCACGCTCATGTTGCAACGCATTCAAAAGCTCAATTCCTTACTGGCTAACCAAATTGCCGCTGGCGAAGTCATCGAACGCCCCTCGTCTGTTGTTAAAGAATTAATTGAAAACAGTTTAGATGCCGGTGCAACCGAAATTGACGTTGATATCGAGCAAGGTGGGTTACGCCTTATCCGTATTCGTGATAATGGATCAGGCATTCATAAAGATGACTTATTATTAGCCGTTAGCCGCCATGCCACTAGCAAAATCCATCGCGTTGATGACCTAGAAAACATCCATACACTCGGGTTTAGAGGGGAAGCCCTAGCCAGTGTCTGCTCTGTATCACGCTTTACGCTGTCTTCTGCACAAAAAACGGGGGACGGCTGGCAGATCCAAGTAGAAGGCATAAATGAAAACCCAGAGCTATCACCTGTTGCTCATCCCGTTGGCACGACTATAGAAGTACGCGATTTATTTTTTAACACGCCTGCGCGTCGTAAATTTTTACGCTCGGAAAAAACTGAATTTGATCACATTGATGAAGTCATTAAACGCATTGCATTAAGCTCTTTTGATATCAGCATCACGCTTACGCACAATAAGCGCTTGATTCGACAATATCGCAAAACAGAACCCGGAAAAGATCAATTACCACGACTTGCTGCACTTTGCGGCGAATCATTTGTGGAGCAGTCAGTCAAAATTCAAACACAAGCGACTGATATTAAACTGTGGGGTTGGACGGGGCTTCCCACCTTCTCGCGCAGCCAAACAGACTTACAATATTTTTATGTTAACGGCCGCATTGTCCGCGATAAATTAATTACTCATGCCGTACGCAGTGCATATCGTGACGTCATGTATCAAGACCGTCATCCCGCATTCGTGCTATTTTTAGAAATAGCACCGCAACAGGTAGACGTTAATGTGCACCCGACTAAGCATGAAGTCAGATTTCGCGAAAACCGCTTTGTACATGATTTCATAAGACACAGCATTCAAGACGCTTTGGGCAATATCCGTCCAGGAGATGCTCATCTAGCACCAACCGCGATAACGTCCGCCCCATCAAAAGCTTCAGCAACGAAATTCCCTGAAGTTGCACGCGCCTCCCGGCCCTCTTTCGCTACCTCAACACCGCTGTCACCTTTAAAAGTTCAAGAACAAATGAACTTATACCAAGCTTTACATACTGAGGCTCCGCAACCTGAAAAAGTCATGCTAGGTGTTGAATGGCAAGAAGTTGCCGAACCAGAACCCATTCAAGCCAGGGTTCCCATTACTGCTGTAGCTCAAGAAGAACAGCAAACTGAAATCGCCAAGGAAGAAAATCCTCTCGGTTATGCGATTGCACAATTTCGTGATATTTATATTCTGGCAGAAAATAGCAAAGGTTTAGTCATTGTCGACATGCATGCTGCGCATGAGCGGGTTTTATATGAAAAGCTCAAGCAAGAAATCGCTGAGCATCAAGTACCGGTCCAAAGCTTATTTGTCCCTATCAGCATTACCTTGCGTGAAACAGAGGCTGAGGCCTTAGAAAAATACCAAGAACGATTAAGCGAATGGGGCTGGGGTATTGAACGTCTCGGCAAAGAAACAATTATTCTCCGCCAAGCGCCGCAGCTATTAGCCCATGTTGACCTCAAGCAATTTATTCAAGATATTGCGAGCGACTTAGTTGCTAATAATAATAGTACGCGCACCGAAGATATCATGCATACCATTTTAGGCAACATGGCTTGCCGCGGTGCCGTGCATGCTAATCGACGTCTCAGCACCACTGAAATGAACGCTCTGCTACGTAAAATGGAAACGACACAGTATAGCGGTCAATGCAATCACGGCAGACCCACCTGGATGCAGCTTACGCTACAAGACTTAGAT
>CAZXFO010000153.1:0-1835 GCA_964639745.1 uncultured Coxiellaceae bacterium
TTGATTGAATTACTAAAAAATGACTGGCAGCATGAACCTTCTGATAAAGACAAGAATATCATTGCATTAATTATCAAGAATTATGAAAAAACAGGTTCATTAGAAGAATTTCAACGTTATATAAACATCTTGAACGCATTATTTGATGCTTGGCAAAAAGCTAACCCAGAAGCCACCCATCCTTTTTTAAAAAATGATCGTGATTATAAATATCAAGGCCCATTAGAAAGTCCATGTGGCGAATTTATATTTTCTTTATATAAACGAACAGAAAGCGAGGAAGTGAAAAGCCAAACTACTAAAATACTACAAGGAAAATTTTCACTAAATTTCCGAGAAGCTCACTGCTTGTTGCAAAACATAACTGAGGGTGCTGCTATCTATGATGCTCCAAGAGGAGTGCAATATAGTGATAATGAGAATTATCCTTATATGTCATTATCAACACTCGCTTATCCAAAATATATTGATGCTGTTTTAAGAAGAGTGAATGAAAATGCTTATGAGGAAGCAAAAAGAGATCCAGTATTTCAAGATAACATTTCTGAGTTGGTGCGAATAAACAGATCAAGCGAGTTAGCTTATTCCTGGATGAGAACAGCTTGTATTTATAACGGAATGAGTCCAGACCAACTAAGGTATGTTCCTCATTTATTTTATTCAGCCTATCACCGCAATTACATGCGGCCAGAAGCCAATATAGATCAATTTATAACGCACCCATCATTTAAAGAGGCTTTTAAGCTTGCTGCTAGACAATTGCATAGGCCTAATTATGGTATGGAAAGTGTAATATTCCCTATTGTCGGTAAAATTTTAATTGCCGAAAAATATCCGCAATATCAAGATTGGATTATGCTTCCTAACACCGATGGCAAAGACCCCGTTTTTATTCTTGAATCACCAGATAAGAAAAAACGTCTTTATGCAAAGGTGACAGACAATATGATCAATGAGTTCTTTGGTGCGAAAGTCCTGAGTTATTTAGGAATTAAAGTTGCTGAAACTCATTTGGCTTCTGATGATAAAGGCAATATGTTTTTAATGACTCACGGCTTAAACCGTCAATATGAAAAATCAGGTGTGGCAAAACAAAAATTATTTAAACCGTTTAGCGAAGCTATACCCCAACCTTTAGGTTATCGTCATGAGTTGAGGGTAGAAAAATACGGCACCGAAGCTGAGCAAGACCATAAAATTAATGAGCTGATCGCTCAACTGTTTGAAAATAACGGCGAAGTTACAAAAGTTTCTTTTGTAAAATTAATAACGGCAGGCCTATTATTAAATTTGTCAGATTTATGCGGTCATGGCGGGAACATTGGGCCGTTGGTCTCATCTAAAGGCGATAATACTAGCACTAAAATAGGTATCGTCGATTACCAATTCAAACCCTATAAAATAGATGAGGAATTTACTTCTATCGAAAAACTGTATGCTACTTTAAAGGAAAGAGTAGGCCTACCTGTGTACGCGCGTATCTTTGATAAGATAAATATAGCTGGTTTAGAAAAAGCTCTGCAGCAATTAAAAACGCCTAAATGCTATAAGGCAAATGCAGAGGGTTATCTGTTAGCAGAAAGCAAATCAGAACAGTCCTATGAACTTGCTATTGAGCTTGCTTTTAAAGAAACACTCACTGAACTTAAACAGGAAGGCATAGAGTTAAGTGAAGAGCAGCTAAAAAAATTAGAACAGGCGCGAGATGCTATTTTGCATAACTTAAAAGTCGTGCTCGCCTGCCTTGACCAGCCCCAGCCAGAACAAAAAGAAAGTTCTGATCTGAAGCTGTATGGTGAATTTAGCTTGCTTCCACCACTTGCCTTATAGAGTGG
>CAZXFO010000154.1:0-2862 GCA_964639745.1 uncultured Coxiellaceae bacterium
TGGCCGTGCTCAATGGCAGCTCGCACACAACCTGCAGTACCTTCGGGGCGAAGAGTTAAGCTGTCGTCTTGTTTATCGGTAAAAGTATACATTTCTTTTTCAACAATATCGGTATTTTCTCCGATGGTACGTTTGAAAAGCTCAGTATTTTCAACAATTGGAAGACGAATTTCTTGATAGCCATAGCTATGTGCAGTATTACGGAAAACTCTTTCTACAAGGCGCCATAAATGGGTATCAGGAGGTAGAATGTCATTCATTCCACGCACAGCTTGGATAAGATTTGCCACGGAAAAACCTCACTTATTCTTGTTCGTCAGACTCTTCGTCTTCTTCATGATGACGAGCATTACCCTGCTGGTGAGAGCTTAATGCCGAAGAAGCTTTCTGAGTGGATGCGAGAGCTAATTGGTGTTGAGTTGAGGAAGGATTTGCTGCTGTTAAAGCCGAAGCATTATCGGAGTTGCTTGCTGCAGTAATAGCATTACTGGCAATCGAAGTAATTGCGGTGTTGGTATTGCTCTCAGCTACCAAGGCTGGTGGGTTGAGTGCAATCACAGCTGGAGCTGGTGTTGAATTATGCATATACCACCACGTGGCAACAGATGTCAGTAGCATAAATGAAACGATATAGGTCCCAGCACGCACGTAGGCAGGATTGTTTTCTAATATAGCTGCTGTAGTAGGTAATGTGTCGGTTGTTGTAGGTGCAGCTGTTAAGATGGCTGGCGTGGGGGCAAGCTGTTCTAAAGCACTTGTGATGTCAGTCTCAGCAATTTTTAATAAGCGAGCATAAGAGCGTAAGTAGCCGCGCAAATAAATTGGCGGAAGTGTTGACTGCTGCAAGTCTTCGTTTTCCAGTAGATGGATAAAACGAGGGCTTAGATTTAAATGAGAAGCAGCGTCTTGAGCAGTGAGACCCATGCTTTCGCGATTGCTTTTAAGTCTTTGGCCGAAACTGATGAGTGCGTCTTGAGTCATGGTATTGCCTCGGGTTGGTGATATAGCAACGGTGTCCCTCTACCTTCACAAATACTATCATCTTGCGGCAGGAAGTCAAAAGGTGGTATTCATTGCACTTTACGGCAATGGATGAGGAGATGCCAGTTTGACTTTAAGCTTACAGAATTTTGACCCAGCTATTCAAAAGGTGCTCGAAGATGAGATGCTCCGACAAGAAAACCATCTTGAATTGATAGCCTCTGAAAACTACGTTAGCCCCTTAGTTTTGGAAGCACAAGGCTCGATTTTGACCAATAAATACGCAGAAGGGTACCCCGGGCGTCGTTATTACGGCGGTTGCGAGCACGTCGATGTTGCTGAAGATCTTGCTATCCAGCGCGTCAAACAACTTTTTAAGGCAGATTATGCCAACGTTCAGCCGCATTCGGGTTCTCAGGCCAATGCCGCAGCATATTCAGCTTTGCTTTCTCCTGGTGATGCCGTATTGGGCATGAGTTTGGCTCATGGTGGCCATTTAACTCACGGCTCACCTGTTAATTTTTCAGGCAAGCTTTACCAATTTCATTCTTATGGCTTACACCCTGAGACCGGTGAAATTGATTACGATGAAGCAGCACGCTTGGCCAAACTTCATAAGCCTAAATTGATAGTCACTGGCTTTTCAGCCTATTCCAGAATTGTAGACTGGGCACGTTTTAGAGAAATTGCAGATAGCGTCGGCGCTTATATGATGGCTGATATGGCTCATGTCGCAGGCTTAGTAGCTGCGGGCATATATCCTTCACCTGTACAAATTGCTGATGTAACGACTTCGACTACCCATAAAACCCTGAGAGGTCCTAGAGGCGGTTTAATTCTAGCCAAATCAAACCCTGATTTAGAGAAGAAGTTAAATTCTGCAGTATTTCCGGGTGGTCAAGGTGGTCCATTAATGCACGTGATTGCGGCAAAAGCCGTTGCTTTTTTAGAAGCCCTGCAACCAAGTTTCAAGCAATACCAGGAGCAAATACTTAAAAATGCTCGTGCTATGGCTAAGATCATCATGCAGCGCGGCTATAAAATTGTGAGTAATGGTACCGATAACCATTTATTTTTAATTGATTTAATTCAAAAGAATATAACTGGAAAGGATGCTGAAATCGCTTTAGATAATGCCAATATTACCGTTAATAAAAACACCGTGCCTAATGATCCGCAGTCACCATTTGTAACGAGCGGTTTACGTATGGGGACACCTGCAATCACTACCCGCGGCTTTAAAGAAAAGGAATGTGAGTTGATCGCCAATTGGATATGCGACATTTTGGATGACCTGACTAATGTTGGTTTACAGGCCAAAATTAAGGGCCAGGTTGAAGAATTATGCGCGCAATTTCCGGTGTATAAATCGACATTAGAAACAGCCTCTTAATAACAGAGGCTGGCTTTCCTGTTTTCATCGCACCCTTCCTGCTTCCATGGTGTCATTCCTACACCCCATGTCATTCCTGCGAAAGCAGAAATCTAATACTTGATTTTGTAAGCAATCGCCTTCTATGGTAGCTGTCTCCCGCAAAATTCCTGTCTACATATTTAGACAGCATCTGGGGTTGTCACAGGAATTTGTGCGGGGTCCGGTTACAGGTTTTAACAAAATGTTTTTAACTCGTATCCGAAGCAGTTTTTTTTAGGTTATAGTTGCAAGGATCATGAATTCTCTATGAGAAAACCTATACTGAGTTCCTCTAAGGCGCGCAACCAGGCCCCGCAATAAATTCCCGTCTAAAACCAGTGCTTTTTTCAAATTTGTGTACGGGAATTTTGCGGGGAGACAGCTTTTATACCAAGTGAACACCTATGATGCAGGCAGTAGTGAAGCGCAGCGAAGAATTGCTAAGTTTGATCAGTGTTACATCAGAT
>CAZXFO010000155.1:0-2520 GCA_964639745.1 uncultured Coxiellaceae bacterium
GTCGGCGAAGACTTCCTTGCCTCGGGTGCTTATTATATTGCTGTCTCAGCTGATCAGATTTATGTCAACCCTAACACTATTACCGGCTCAATCGGCGTTATTATGAAAGGCTTTGGCTTTACTGAATTAATGAATAAATTGGGCATAGAGAGACGCGTTTACATGTCGGGCAACGCTAAAGATCGTTTAGATCCCTTTTTGCCTCAAAGTAAAGCCGATCTTGAAAAAGCTGATCAATTACTAAGCGAAGTTCAACAAAACTTTAATAGCGTAGTTTTAGCGGCACGCCACGACAAGCTCAAAGTTGATCCTGCCACTCTATTCAATGGTGATTTCTGGCCAGGCACAGTAGCTTTACGACTAGGGTTAGTCGATGGATTAGGTAATTTATTAGACACTATGGATAAAGAGTTTCAAGTATCCCGCTTTAAAGATTACACCCCTTCTTCTTCAATTTTTAACAAAGTAGCAGGCTCACTGGGAACTTCAGTTAGCACTTTTCTAAAAAATCTTACTTAGTGTTATTGCACATCATGCTTATTAGTATGATGTGCTTTCTTTATGGTAGATAGGTTTCGGTTCCGAACTTAGCTGCATTAGCTTTCTTATAATCGATTACTTGCGCTGGCGTTACGGGCGGAGGATCGATTGGGATCACTACAGCATTATCGTTTACATAAGGTGAAATGACTTCTGGATATCCGATTAAATATACACTGCTATTGTTTTCTGCAGCAGCAAAGGCTCTTGCATCAGCTGAGGCATTAATATGCGCCCATTCACGAGCACGAATATAAGTGTAACCGCTATGCAAATAGCGGCCAGCAAAAGTCGAAGACCCTTTGGCATCGACATAAAGACTTTTAGTTTCTCCCGCCAAACCGATAACAGCACGATCTTTGGCATAGATATAAAGATTACGGCTTTTTACAGAATATAAATAAACACCCACATCGCCGCTCGCACTTACTTGTTGCAGATTTGCAATGCCCTTAATACCAATCTTACCCGAACCGGATGCAGCAATCGAAAGACCGCTAGTGTCTGCGCCGATAATATTAATGTTTCCTGAACCCGAATGAACAATTCCAGCCACCCCTACTCTGCCATTGATATTTAGCGTGCCACTACCTGAAGAGTTAATTTTTAAAAAAGGCGTATAAGCACCTAAAATCGTTACATCTCCAGAACCAGTATGTTCAACGCGTTTTACATTAATCCTACCGGTGAGAATGGTATCGCCGCTGCCTTCTGAGACTAGCGTTAACGGATTAGCTTTTATAAAGCGCCCTTGTACTTTTCCACTACCGCTATGGGTTAGCCCTTGTAAATTATGAATAGCAATACGCACTATAACGTGCTTGGGATCGTCTGGCGTATCCATTTGACGATGTATATCGAGGACATGCCCCTTCACCTCTACAACGACTTGGCGTATTTCGTCATTGGGGCCGTAGAGATAAACAGAATTATGAGAAAAACGACCATCGAGCTGAACCTGGAAGTCACCATTGACTTTTACATCAGTAAAATCTGGAACTTTAACCATCATCGTGCTCATAGCTGCTGAATAAGCTGCATTACGGTTAGCCATTTCGAGCGCGTTAGGATTACCAAACCAAAGCCAATTATCAGCGTGCTTTTTCCATTTAAAGGGGTCAGTATCAACTTGCGGTTGCCAATTCTCTTGTAGCAAATCGTTTTTCACTTGTGACTGGACGAATTCATGGGTATGGCTAGCACAGCCAACCAATCCTAACCCGAAAAAAATAATGCTAAATAGTAGTCGCTTCGTCATAGTTTATTAAAGCTATCATAGATGTATATGTGGGTAAACAGCGGACTGAAGATGACACGCTTCTTATCATGCCTTATACTACTTACTGCTCTTAACGTTAACCTGAGGGGTTTATGCCCAAACTGGATTTACAGTCTTCACACGAATACTGGAAAGGTTACGACGACCCGATGATATACCGGGTTATTTCCTTTATGGAAACAGCCGAAGATTGGACCCTCGATGGAAACCCTGCTTTAGAGCAAGCTCTCGATTCTTTAGGTGAAACATTAGATCAACTAACCAAATTCGAATTAAGTAAAGAAGACCATTTTGTTACACTATGCGCTCATATAAAAACATCGCGCATATTGCGCCTTTTACAAGCCATAGACACCATCGACCCCGGCTCAGCTTCCAAGTTATTAATGTATGCCGAAGAAAATAATACTCCCGAAAACCAAATGGCTAACTTATTTTTACGACGTAATATTGTTTTTGAAAGACTTCGACTATTAGCGCGGGTTTTTTCGGCAGAACGTTTCGATTTAGTTTTAAAAACGCTTGATACTGAAGGCTAATGATTTATTCGCAATTAACGGAGCTAAGCTATGCTAAAAAAAGTTTTGATTTCTCTCGGGATGATTTCTATTTCATTCTTAACAGGGTATGCGACTGCCCAATCTTTCTTTCTAAATAAGTCAACCGCACCAACTTCTAGCTCTACACAGAATCAAAATATA
>CAZXFO010000156.1:0-2696 GCA_964639745.1 uncultured Coxiellaceae bacterium
GTGGAGCCGGCGTGAATACAGCATTAAAAAATAATTTGTTTCTGGTTGGACCCATGGCGGCTGGAAAAAGCAGCATTGGACGTTTTCTCGCAAAAAAAACTCATAAAAAATTTTATGATTCTGATGATGAGATTGAAAAAAAAACTGGTGTAAACGTTCGTTGGATATTTGACTTGGAAGGTGAGGCTGGATTTCGCTTACGAGAAACAGCCATGATTGCAGAATTGGTAAAGCATTCTAATATTGTTTTAGCAACCGGCGGTGGTGCTATTGTTGAAGCTGAAAACCGAAAACTGCTAACTAAAAATGGTATTGTGATTTATTTGAAAGTATCAGTAGAGTCACAGCTGAAGCGTTTAGAACAAGATGAAAAAAGGCCCTTGTTGGATGTGCCCGATCGTCATGATGTTTTAACTAACCTTTTAGTAGAAAGAGAGGTTCTTTATCGCAAAATCGCTAATTTTACGGTTGAGACCGATAACCGTTCAATTGCATCTGTTGCGGAGGAAATTCTTAACGCTTTGAGATGATTGCTCTAGGAATTGTGAGTAGTAAATGTGATGTCTTGTATGAATTAATTAATAATAATTAAAATTTATAAAGCAGTCCTATGCCAAATTGATCAGAACGTGGATTGCCAAGATAGGTGATGCTTTGATAAAAAGAATATATGTATTCTGCGCGTATATTCCAATTTTCGGTTACCGCTGCCTGTAATCCTAGCCCTACTTGCCCGCCAGTGGCTGCTTTTGCAGCATCTTGAAAATGAGTATGCACTACCCCACTACGAAGATAAGCTAATACGCCATCAGCAATAACATATCCTGGTAAAAGGCTGAGCCCGTATCCCCATGTCGTTCTTAAGCCCACTGGGTTGCCATTGTTATTTATACTTTTCGAGTAATTTTGTAATGAGGCAGCGTTTTGAGCAAATATTTCTGCAGCCAGATAAAGATTCCAGCTCATTACGCTATAGCCTGCAAACAGTGTGCCTTCGAGACTTTTTGCAGATAAGCCATCTGCAGAATAGTTTGTTCTTAACCCTGGATTAAGGCCGACGTATGCGCCAGGGCTAATGCTATAAGTCATACAGGGGATGGGGTCATGGACTATTTGTGAAATAACAGTTGCTTTGTAGTACCTAACTTCATCTTTATTGCTGTGTTTTCTAGGTTGGGTTGCGTGAGGGTATTGCATTATAGTGCTACTATTAGCAAAGGCGGATATGCTGAGACTAATAATAAAAAAAGTTATAAATAATGTATGCAACCACTTAGACATGAAATATCCTTAATTCTTGAGGGTCTCATCATACCAAATTTTTAGCTATGGGTAGAGGGGAAATTTCTTGCTTAGTCACATAGGTCAATTATATAAAGAGATTATGAAGGTGCTTTATGTCTCATCAAACCATTAAAGTAAATCTAGATAGCGGTTCTTATCCTGTATACATAGGCAGAGGATTGCTGAAAGCAAAATCTTTGCTGACAAGGCACATCCGTGGTCATCAGGTTATGATTGTAACTCAGAAGAGCATAGCTAAATATTACTTAAAACATTTACTTGAAAGTTTGAATGCTTACCAATGTGATGTCATTTATATTGCTCCAGGCGAAAAAAATAAGAGCATCGCATCATGGAATATAATTTTAAATGGCTTAATAAATAAGAAACATGAACGTACCACAACTATTATTGCATTAGGTGGTGGTATCGTGGGGGATGTTGCAGGTTTTGCAGCCGCCTGTTATTTGCGAGGGGTTTCTTTAATTCAGATCCCCACCACATTGATCGCACAAGTTGATTCGTCTGTAGGTGGAAAAACCGGTGTTAATCACCGCTATGGTAAAAATTTAATTGGTGCTTTTTATCAGCCACAATGCGTATTGATTGATACCTTAACACTAAATACGTTGCCTGAGAGAGAATATGTTTCGGGCCTTGCTGAGATCATTAAGTACGGTCTTATTCAAAATAAGCGATTCTTTTCTTGGCTAGAAAAAAATGCCACTGCATTATTGGTGCGAGACCAGGCAGCCCTACAAAAAGCTATTCAATATTCAGTTAAAGCTAAAGCCGCTATCGTTGCTCAAGACGAATACGAGCAAAACGGCATCCGTAGCCTATTAAATTTTGGGCATACTGCAGGCCATGCATTAGAAAAAATATCAGATTACCAATTATTGCATGGGGAGGCTGTAGCTATAGGCATTAATATAGCTGCTCAGCTTTCAGCTTTAATTAAAAGTTTTTCTGAGCAGGATTGCCAGCGCGTTAAGCATTTAATTGCTAAAACCCAGTTGCCGTTAAAACCCCGGGCTAAAATAAACATTAAAAAATTTTTATCGTATTTAAAGCGGGATAAGAAAAAGCAGAGAGATGTATTACGCTTTGTGTTGCTTAATGAAATTGGTGAGGCAGAGTTAGTTAGCGGAATTAAAGAAGCAGATATAATTAAAATCATCTCCCGCCTGTAGCGGGAGATGATTTAGATAACTACTTGGTGGTTGTAGTAGATGTGGTGCTGCTGTTGCCGTTATTGTCTGTTGTGGTAGTGCTGGTTGTGTCAGTAGTTGACGCATCAGTACTAGGAACAGTTGACTCAACGGTTGTAGTGTTGGTGGTGTTAGCATTTGGATCAGTGGTAGTAGTGGTGGTGCTGTTTGTAGCAGGGCTTGTAGGGGCTGCGGTTTGCG
>CAZXFO010000157.1:0-2966 GCA_964639745.1 uncultured Coxiellaceae bacterium
GTAAAATATAAAGCGTATATAGTTTCAAACATTCAGTATTCACTAAGCGCTAATGAAAGTTCATTAAGATCTTCAGTAATTCAGAATTTATTAGAGAGCATAATAATGTCTACTAAAATAATAGGCACTTATCCAGAGCTAACTTCACAACAAAAAGCTTATCTAGATTTTATTATCTCTTCACTATATGAAGAATCCTTGATGGTCACTGAAGACTGATTATGCGGGAGATGATGGCAATATACTAATCATGTGAAAGTTGTTTTCTAATTAATTTCCCATAATTCTCCATCTGTTCAGACATAAATAAAGCTAAATCATCTATTGAAATTACACCAACTAGTATATTGGCATCATTAACTATAGGAGCTCTTCTAACACCTTTAGCACACATCATGGCTAAGGCTTCTTGGCTACTTTGATATTCTTTTAAAAGTAATAAATCAAAACTCATTACATCAGATGCAGAAAGAATGTTAGGGCTAACTTCTTCGGCTACAATTTTAATGGTTATATCTCGATCGGTGATAATTCCTAGTGGTTTATTTCGATCATCTACCACAATAACATCGCCAATATTATGGATTTTCATTAACTTAGCCACTTCCAAAACGGGCATATCAATTTGAGCAGTAATGACTTTCTTTTTACCTATTTCGCCGATAGTCATATAGGGCCTCCGTTCTAAAGTAGTTAACTAGATATTAAAATTTAGCCATTATGTATAGTTAGAAGGGGGAAAATATAACACTATTATCCTCCGATTTTTAATTTATTACTAGAAGCCAATAACAATTTGAATTAAAAGTATTAATTTTCTGCTCTGCCAAAATAGCAATATAAGTTATAATGTTTTCTTCGATTCTTAAGTCTTCTGTCAAAACTTGCTCTGTAAGGGGAAAGCTATGGCAAAAGCGAAATCATCTATATCTGAAAAAGCAAAATTCATTATTGGTACTTCCGGCTGGATTTATAAAGCTTGGCAAGGTTATTTTTATCCTAATGATTTGCCTCAAAAGGAGTGGCTTAATTATTATCAAGAAAATTTCAAGGTGGTTGAGATTAATTCTACTTTTTATCGTTTCTTTAAAGATGATATTCTTATTGGCTGGAGAAAAAAAGCCAAAGGGGATTTTAAATATATCATTAAAGTAAATCGAATTATTACTCATGTTAAATATCTCAAAAATTGCAAAGAATTGATCAAACAATTTTGTCAATCAGCGAGACTGCTGGAAAATAAACTGGCTCTAATTTTACTGCAGTTACCACCGAGAATGCCCTATGATCTAGAACGGTTGGCGGAAGCATTAGATTGTTTTGATGATCCTAAGAGAGTTGTTGTGGAATTTAGAAATGAAAAGTGGCTCACAGAAGAGGTTAGGGTGTTATTAAAGAAAAAAGGGAGTATATTTTGTGCTGCAGATTCACCTACAACGCCTTTAACTGCATGGGTGACTGCTAAAACAGCTTATATTCGATTACATGGGCGAAAAAAATGGTTTGATTATAAGTATTCGAGAGCTGAGCTTAAAGAAATTGCAAGCTTTGCCAGAAACTTAGAAAAACAAGGTGCTAAAAAGATATTTATATTATTTAACAACGATTGGTATGCTTATGCAGTTGAAAATGCCAAATTGTTACAACAGATTCTGGATAGTGCTTAATACTAAGCAACATGAGCTAGCCTATCTATAAGCTATAAGGGTCGTTGCTAGGTAGAGTTCAAGTCTGATTTTTTCAAACCCCTTTATTCAATTAAAGCTTACATTGTATTGGTCTGTCATTAAGACTGTTTGGCTGATCCTGGTCGGGGGTTGCTTTTTCATTAAAAATATTACAATCAAAATAGTTGCCACTGGAATTTTGCTTAATCCACTCAATGTCATTAAATTTTTCTAAAAGTTCTTTGGGAGGCATTATCTCGTCTGGCTTTCTATCTTTTATCCATTCATTAACGATAATTTGTTGCAGACGGGGATTTAGGGCATAAAATCCACTGTTCTCTAAAAGAGTGGGGGTATTAAAAAACTTAGCTGCTTGA
This sequence comes from uncultured Coxiellaceae bacterium, assembly GCA_964639745.1. Lineage (GTDB taxonomy): Bacteria > Pseudomonadota > Gammaproteobacteria > DSM-16500 > DSM-16500 > JABDGC01. The sequence continues at coordinate 2,045 of CAZXFO010000157.1, forward strand.
AGCGCTGTGCCTAGAGCAAGAGCGCGTGTCAATTGAATATCCCTTGCTGGCACTGATTCGCCTGAGCTGTCAAAATTGACAGGGAAGCCACCTCTTAAAATGGTTATTTTTTGATCAAAATCGTTTTCATAAGAGACTGTATCTAAAGGTCTTTTAGCAACCTTGCCATTTTTCTTTTGCTGGATTGTTTGTAGCAAAGATAAAAATTCTTTATCTTCTGACGAGCAACTAATCAAAATTTTAGAGTGTGAAGAGAGTCTAAAATGTTCTAATGATTTTGATATATCTTGTCCTGTACACCCAAAAATAACATTAGCACTAGCAATTAGTGCTGATAAGTCATGAGTAGTTTTAATTTGACTGTTGCCCGATTCTATAGCTTTTAATTTATGCTGATCAATATCATAAACAATTACTTTATGCCCCATTGTACTTAGCTTTTCGGATATTGCTTTACCAATAGCGCCATAACCTACCACACCACATGTTTCTTTGTTATTCGTAATAACATCGGGGATTATTGAAAATAGTTTAGCAACTACCGCGTTGGCAATAAGAGGAGGTTCCAAGAATATTTTTGCAGCACAATTCGCCATGTTGATAATAGGAAAAGGTGGGGGTACATCTTTACTGAGATTAATGATACCGCCTGTTGTTTTTTCAGCGCCTACAACATTATATTCTAAAAGATCTGCAGGAAAGTAAGTTAGAGCATGGCCACCGTGATCGAGAACTAAAATATTTCTAATTTCTTTTCTTTTTGATAAATGGATTTGTGCTTTAGACCACAAGCTGACTATATCACTTGTGAAACTTTGATTAAATTTACCCAAGCCTGTTTGTTTGGAACATTTCATGTAGTTGACGTTTAAGCTTTCAACTTGCTTAACGACTTCATTACATTCCGAATAGCTTTTACCTA